>JAFQVU010000133.1 GCA_017407885.1 Clostridia bacterium | reverse complement strand
CCCTATAAGCAAGGCTCCCATAATTATCGAAAAGAAAATACCGATTCTCATGGTGTACGGTACCGATGATACAGTAGTCGAGTATGACGAAAACGGTCTTATGCTTGAGGAGCTTTACGCAGATCATCCCGGACTTCTCACAGTTATGAAGCGTAATATGCAAGGCCATCATCCGCACGGATTCCCCACAAATCCCGGCGTTATTGCTGATTGGGTTGAAGAGCATATATAATTACATAATATGTAAAAAGCAAAGCAGAATTAAACTGCTTTGCTTTTTGTATATGCGTAAATTATTGTTTGATAGTTTGTATCATTCGAGTATTATCACTCCGCACTGCACACAAGCTTGCCGTCCATAGCATCAAGTACAAGTGTCGTGCCCTGCGATATCTCACCGCGAAGTATCTCCTTTGCGATAAGCGTTTCCGCCGCACTTTGCAGATAGCGTTTAAGCGGACGTGCTCCGTATATAGGATCATATCCGGCATCTATAATAAGCGATTTTGCCGCATCGGTAACACGCAGAGAAAGTGAGCGTCCGGCAAGACGAGCTTCAAGCGATGCAAGAAGATTATCGATTATTCCGGTAAGATTATTCTTTGTAAGCGGTTTGAACATAATTATCTCGTCAAGACGGTTTAAAAACTCCGGTCTGAATGAAGCGCGAAGTTCCGCCATGACGCGCCCTCTTGCATCATCCGATATATCGCCCGAATCGTTTATTCCGTCAAGCAGATGCATACTGCCAAGGTTCGACGTAAGAATAATTATAGTATTTTTAAAATCTACTGTTCTTCCCTGACTGTCAGTAACACGTCCGTCGTCAAGTATCTGCAGGAGAATGTTGAACACATCGGGATGCGCCTTTTCCACCTCGTCGAAGAGTACGACAGAATAAGGTTTACGCCGTACCGCTTCGGTAAGCTGACCGCCCTCATCGTATCCGACATATCCGGGAGGTGCCCCGATCAAACGCGATACGCTGAATTTTTCCATATATTCGGTCATATCGATGCGCACAAGATTGTGTTCATCATCGAACAGACACTCCGCAAGCGATTTCGCCAGCTCGGTCTTACCAACGCCCGTCGGCCCAAGGAACATAAAACTGCCGATCGGTCGGTTGGGGTCAGCGATTCCCGCGCGGCTTCGCTGTATTGCCTCTGTAACAAGCGTTACTGCCTCGTCCTGACCGATAACACGCTTGTGAATTACATCATCGAGATGCAGGAGCTTCTCGCGCTCACCCTCGACCAATTTTGATACAGGTATACCCGTCCACTTTGCCACAATCTCGGCAATCTGCTCTTCGGTAACAGTATCGTGAACAAGGGTATTCTCGCTCTGATTTTCCGCACGTGCTTCCGCCTCGGCAAGCTTCTTCTGAAGTTCTGGCAGGTCGGAATACTTGAGTTTCGCCGCCTTTTCGTACTCAAGCCGTAATTGAGCCTGCTCAATCTCACCGCTCATCGCTTCGAGCTGCGCTTTTAATTCCTTCACCTCGTCTACAGAGCTTTTCTCCGCATCCCAGCGTGATTTCAGCTCATTGAATCTGTCCTTTTCCGCCGCAAGCTCACCCGACAGCTTTGAAAGGCGATCACGGCTCAACTGATCTTCCTCTTTTTTCAGCGCCATTTCCTCAATTTCAAGCTGCATGATACGGCGGCGAATGTCGTCAAGCTCACTTGGCATTGAATCCATCTCGGTACGTATCATAGCGCACGCCTCGTCTACAAGGTCAATAGCCTTGTCGGGCAGAAAGCGGTCAGAAATATAACGGTGCGAGAGCGTGGACGCCGCTACTATGGCGTTATCGTGAATACGTACACCGTGGAATATCTCGTAACGCTCTTTGAGTCCGCGCAGAATTGATATTGTATCCTCTACCGTCGGCTCATCGACAAGTACGGGCTGGAAACGGCGTTCAAGCGCCGCATCCTTTTCGATGTACTTGCGGTATTCATCAAGCGTCGTTGCACCGATGCAGTGCAGCTCACCGCGCGCGAGCATGGGCTTAAGGAGATTTCCGGCATCCATCGAGCCTTCTGTTTTTCCGGCACCAACGATAGTATGAAGCTCGTCGATAAAGAGAATAATGCGCCCATCGGATTTTTTTATTTCGTTAAGCACCGCTTTGAGGCGCTCTTCAAACTCACCGCGGTATTTTGCTCCCGCGATAAGTGCTCCCATATCAAGCGAAAATATCGTTTTTTCTTTAAGTCCGTCCGGCACGTCTCCGCGCACTATACGCTGTGCGAGCCCCTCTGCTATAGCGGTCTTACCAACGCCCGGTTCACCGATCAGTACGGGGTTATTCTTTGTCTTACGTGAAAGAATACGGATAACACTGCGAATCTCTGTGTCTCTGCCGATAACGGGATCAAGCTTTTGAGAGCGTGCACGCTCAACGAGGTCAGTGCCGTATTTGGCAAGCGCATCATACGTGTCCTCAGGATTATCACTCGTCACGGGCGCGGTCTTGACGCTTGCAAGTGCCTTTGTGAAACCGTCGCGTGTAATACCGTGATCGGAAAGCAGTGTGCGCACATTTTTACCGCCCTCGGAAAAGAGACCGAGCATAATATGCTCAACCGAAATATATTCGTCCTTTAACTGTTTCGCCGCTTTTTCTGCAAATCGAAGCACATCCGATGTCTCGCGAGATGGATACAACTCGCCGCCTGACACCTTCGGAAGCTTTGAAATAACCGTATCAAGCTCGGAAAGAAGCGCATCGCAGTCCGCCCCCATCTTAGCAAGCAGAGAGCGGATAAGACCGCCGTCCTGATCTATGAGCGCATATAAAATATGCTCGGGCGTAAGCGCCTGATTCCCTGCTTCCTTTGCTATGTTCTGCGCTGAATTAATTGTATCTATTGATTTTTGTGTGAATTTTTGTGCATTCATCTTTATTCCTCCATATCATATTAATTACCATGTTTTTGCAAAGCAAAAACTTCCTTACTTGTCGATATTTTTGTCGGTTTCATACGCGAAATTGGCGGCGAAGCCGGCAAAGACAAAAATTCGTTGCGTGAAAAATTCATTTTTCACGCTATACTTTTATTCCGCCACCTGAAAGTGCTTTCATATATCCGGCTGCCACGTCATCGGCATTAAATGTACCGCTGATATAGCGTTTCATTAATAAATCAAAAAGCTGTACGTAGTTTGATATTTCATTTGCAAGCTCGTTTGAAGTCATGTCAGTACTGCAAGCAAGAGTACGAACAAATTTGTTGTCGTACAAAGCATAATCACGGGGCCCCGACCGCGGTGCAAGGCAGGTGTCCTCGATCCGCTTCCACAAAGCGAAAAATTGCGTCATTGCATCAATAAGCGCGACCGACTGCGTTCGCAGAATAACGGACAATGCGCCTATCGTCCCATTCGACGGCGTACCGTAAAGCTCAACCTCATATCTCACCGTCGGGCGGTACTTATATTCAAGGCAGGATTTAAGCGACATCGTGCGGGTGTTCGGCTCAAAAAACGGTACTAACTCCCGCGAGGGAGAAATCATCTCCTCTAATGCCCGAAAGATATCGTTAATCTGCTCCTCGGGGGTTCGCAGCGATACATGCTCGGCAAGTATGCGATTTACAAGATTTGAGCGATTTGTTCCCATCCTATGGGCAAGTATATCTATTTCACGTACAATGTCATCCGACAGCATCAAGCTGTATAATGTTTTCTTCATTGTGTCCCCTCCTGTGGTTTATCTTCTGCTTTTATTTTATCACGTTAAATATAACTTGTCAATATATTTATATAAATTTTAATACAAGTTTAATGCTTTAGTAACACAAGTTTGTTTTTAAATTTATATATCAATAATTATATTATTTCCGTTTTCATTAATAATTCTAATGCCGCATTATATAATACCGGG
>JAFQVU010000132.1 GCA_017407885.1 Clostridia bacterium | reverse complement strand
TCACCGTTGACGGTGATGCCCGTTTCGAGCTTTTTTAAGTGTGTGATGAGTCCGTGCGATATACCGTTTCGGTAGAGCACTTCTTTAACGGTGAGTCCGGTGAGACTGTCTTTTATTTGTATAATCATCTCATCGTCCTCCCGTGGGCATAATTATCTACATTATAGTATATCATGAATTTGTATTAATATCAAGATATTTTCGTGAATTATTGTGAAAATATGATGGAGATATTAAATTGTCGTTCGGAGTGCGATCACAAACTCAAAGTTAAACTATTAATTACATCTTTACAATTAAAAAAAATTGTGATATACTATAATATAGCGAACAAATTTTCTGTGAGGTGCCGTTAATGGATAGATTCAAGCTGCATTCACCGTATAAGCCGACGGGCGACCAGCCTGCCGCTATAGACAGACTTGCCGCGGGAGTCGAGGCTGGGATGAAGAATCAAACCCTGCTCGGTGTTACCGGCTCCGGCAAGACCTTTACTATGGCGAATATTATCGCGCGAGTCAACCGTCCGACACTGGTGCTTGCTCACAACAAAACTCTCGCCGCACAGCTTTGCTCGGAATTTCGCGAGTTCTTTCCCGAAAATGCGGTGGAATTTTTCGTATCCTATTACGACTACTATCAGCCGGAGGCGTATATCCCCGGCAAGGATATCTATATAGAAAAAGACAGCTCGGTCAATGATGAGATAGACATGCTTCGCCACAGCGCGACAAGCTCGCTTTTTGAGCGGCGCGACGTTATTATCGTGTCGAGCGTTTCGTGCATATATTCGCTTGGTGATCCGGCGGAATATCAGTCGATGCTTATTGCGCTTCGTCCGGGAATGGTCATGGAACGGGACGAGCTTACCAAGCGCCTTATTTCAATGTCATACGACCGCAATGATATGAACTTCGTGCGTGATAAATTCCGTGTCCGCGGCGACGTTGTCGAGATACTGCCGGCATCGAGCGGCGATAAGGCGATACGCGTCGAGTTTTTCGGAGACGAGATCGAACGTCTCTCGGAGATAAACACGGTTACAGGCGAGCTGCTTCGCACGCTTTCCTATGCGGCGATATATCCGGCAACACATTACGCTGTATCGGACGAGCGCCGCGAGAAGGCGCTTCGCGAGATCGAGGACGAGCTTGTAGAGCGTGTCGATTTCTTCCGATCACAGAATAAGCTTCTCGAAGCTCAGCGAATCGAGGAGCGAACACGCTATGACCTCGAAATGCTACGCGAGATCGGTTTCTGCTCCGGCGTTGAGAACTATTCGCGCGTTATGGCAGGGCGCGAACCCGGCTCAACTCCGTACACACTGCTTGACTACTTCCCGAAGGATTTCTTGCTGTTCGTCGATGAATCTCACGTCACCCTGCCACAGGTCAAGGGTATGAGCGGCGGCGACAGAGCAAGAAAGAAAAATCTTGTTGAATTCGGCTTCAGACTACCGTCCGCATTCGATAACCGACCGCTGTTTTTCGACGAGTTTGAAGCCAAGATAAATCAGGCGATATTCGTCAGCGCAACGCCTGCCGAGTACGAGAAAAATCACTCCGAACAAACGGTCGAGCAGATAATCCGCCCAACGGGACTGCTTGATCCCGAGGTGGAGGTGAGGCCGGTCGAGGGGCAGATAGATGACCTCATCGGAGAGATACATGCCCGTACCGAGCGCGGCGAGCGAGTACTCGTGACAACGCTTACCAAAAAGATGGCGGAAGATCTGACCGAGTACCTTGAAATGAATCTCATCAAAGTTAAATATATACATCACAAGGTCGAGACGATGGAGCGAAGCGAGATAATCCGTGATTTGCGCCTCGGTGTGTTCGATGTGCTTGTCGGAATCAACCTGCTTCGCGAGGGACTTGACATTCCTGAGGTGTCTCTTGTTGCGATACTTGATGCGGACAAGGAGGGCTTCCTGCGCTCCGAGACCTCGCTGATACAGACGATCGGTCGCGCAGCGCGAAACTCGGACGGTAAGGTAATCATGTATGCCGATACCGTCACCCCATCAATGCAGGCGGCAATGGATGAGACCAACCGACGCCGCGAGCTGCAGAAAGCGTATAACGATGCTAACGGTATCACGCCGCAGACGATCAAAAAGAGCGTGCGCGACCTCATCGAGATCGGCAAGAAGGAAGCCGAAGCCGCGCCCGAAAAGAAATACAAGGATGCACTGCGCGACAAGAAGAAGCTGTCTGCGGACGAAAAATCCGCGCTTATCGAGGAGCTTACTGCCGAGATGAAGGCGGCGGCAAAGAAGCTCGAATTCGAGCGTGCCGCGTATCTGCGCGATAAGATAAAAAATTTACAGGGAATAATCTGAAACGGAGAAGCTTGAGAGCTATATTTCTCAAGCAACCCTTTGTGGCAAAACAGTTGCTTAATAAGCAATGTTTTGCTGCACAAACCACGTCCCAAAAGGACAGAAAGGAAGAATTTTGCATGCGATGCAAAGCATCGCGGCAAAAGAAACTATCAAATAAATGGCAGATTTAGTAATGCGCGGTGTGCGCGTTCACAACTTAAAGGATGTGGATTTAACCATTCCGCGTGATAAATTGGTCGTATTTACCGGACTTTCCGGCTCGGGTAAATCCTCGCTTGCATTTGATACCATATACGCTGAGGGGCATAGGCGCTTTGTCGAATCTCTTTCAAGCTATGCGAGAATGTTTTTAGGCCAGCTTGACAAGCCTGATCTTGATTCGATAGAGGGACTTTCACCCGCCATTTCGATAGACCAGAAAACTACATCAAAAAATCCGCGCTCCACAGTCGGAACGGTAACCGAGATATACGACTACCTGCGCCTTTTGTATGCGCGTGTTGGTATACCTCACTGCCCGATATGCGGTAAGGAGATACGCCAGCAGACCGTCGATCAGATAATCGATCGAATCATGACTCTGCCCGAGGGGACACGTTTCATGGTGCTTGCGCCGATGGTGCGCGGCAAAAAGGGTATGCACGAGAAGATCTTCGAGGATGCCAAGAAGAGCGGATACGTGCGAGTCCGCGTTGACGGCGCGATGTACGATCTCGGAGAGGAGATAAAGCTTGATAAGAACATCAAGCACACTGTTGAGATAGTCGTTGACCGCCTTGTGAGACGCGACGACGTGCGCTCGCGCCTTGCGGATTCTGTTGAGACGGCGCTCTCACTGACCGAGGGCAATCTTGTTGTATCAGTGGTTTTGCGCGACGGCGAGGTGTTTGACGGTGACACGGAGATATCATTTTCGCAGAGCTATGCCTGCGAGGAGCACGGCATCAGCATCGGTGAGCTGTCACCGAGAATGTTCTCGTTCAATAACCCGTTCGGTGCCTGCGAGAAGTGCGCCGGACTCGGTGAGATGCGCATCGTCTCTGCGGACAAGGTCATTCCCGATAAGTCCTTGTCACTGCGCGAGGGAGCGATTCAGGTGAACGGCTTCAAGTCGCTCGATGAGCAGAGCTGGAACGGACCGCTTTTTGAGGCGGTTGCAAAAAAGTACGGCTTTTCGCTTGATATGCCGCTTGATGAGTACACGGACAAGCAGTTAAAGGTGCTTCTTTACGGCTCGGGCAATGAAGTTTACGAAATTACCCGATATTGGGAGGGGGCGGCGAAGCATCAGCGTGTCAAATTCGACGGCGTTGTTGGAATGATACAGCAGCGCTTCGACCAGTCGCAGCATGAGTATTACGAGGAGTTCATTGAGGATATCCCATGCCCCGAATGTCACGGAAGACGACTTAACGCAAACTCACTCGCGGTGACGGTAGGTGGCATAAATATCGACGAATTCTGTAAGATGTCCGTATCAAAAGCGCTTGAATTTGTTAAGTCGCTCACCTTTACCGAGATGGAAATGGCGATAGCCAAGGAGATAATCAAAGAGGTAAAATCACGTCTCGGATTCCTTGAAAGCGTGGGACTTGAATACCTCACACTTGCCCGTAAAGCCGGTACGCTTTCGGGCGGCGAGGCACAGCGCATCAGGCTTGCTACGCAGATAGGCTCATCGCTTATGGGCGTGCTGTACATCCTTGATGAGCCGAGCATCGGTCTGCACCAGCGTGACAATTCAAAGCTTATAGCGACTCTGAAGCGCCTGCGCGATGTGGGAAACAGCCTTATCGTCGTCGAGCACGACGAGGAGACTATGGAAGCATCGGATTATATCGTTGATATTGGCCCCGGTGCCGGAATACACGGCGGGAATATTGTCGCCGCAGGTACACCGGATGAAATCAAGGCGCATCCGACGTCAATAACGGGCGCGTACCTATCGGGGCGCGAGAAGATAGCGATTCCCCCAATCAGACGTGCCGGAAACGGGAAATTCTTAAAGGTAATCGGAGCGGAGCAAAACAATCTTAAAAACATTGATGTGGAGATACCGCTCGGACTCTTCTGCTGTGTTACCGGCGTGTCCGGCTCGGGAAAGTCCTCGCTTGTGAATTCGATACTCTACCAAACTCTCGCACATGAGCTTAACCGTGCGCATACCTACCCGGGTAAGCATAAAAAGATAGAGGGCATCGACAATCTCGACAAGATAATCGCAATTGACCAAAGTCCCATCGGGCGCACGCCACGCTCAAATCCTGCGACATACACGGGACTTTTCACCGATATCCGCGACCTTTTTGCAAAGACCACGGATGCCAAGATGCGCGGCTACAATTCAGGGCGTTTCTCGTTCAATGTCAAGGGAGGGCGCTGTGAGGCGTGCGAGGGAGACGGTGTTAAATGCATTGAGATGCACTTTTTACCCGACGTTTATGTGACATGTGACGTTTGTAAGGGTAAGCGGTATAACCGCGACACTCTCGAAGTCAAATATAAGGGAAAGAATATTTCCGATGTGCTTGATATGACAGTTGAGGAAGGACTTGAGTTTTTCTCGAGTCTGCCGAAGCTTGCGCGAAAGCTTCAGACGCTTTATGATGTCGGTCTCGGATACATCAAGATAGGGCAGTCTTCGACCACGCTTTCGGGCGGTGAGGCACAGCGAGTCAAGCTCGCGACCGAGCTTGCAAAGCGGTCCACCGGCAAGACTATTTACATTCTCGACGAGCCTACAACCGGACTTCACATGGCGGATGTAAAGAAGCTTATAGAAGTGCTTCAGAGACTTGTTGATGCAGGCAACACAGTGCTCGTGATTGAACACAATCTCGACATGATAAAGACCGCCGATTACATTATCGACCTCGGTCCCGAGGGCGGTGACGGCGGCGGTGAGGTCGTGGCAGTCGGTACGCCCGAGGAGGTTGCCGAGTGCGAGCGCTCATACACGGGACAGTATCTTAAAAAGATGTTTAAAAAGAAATAAAACAAACAAGGAGCCAATGCAGCGTAATGCTGATGGCTCCTTGTTTGTTATAGGAGAAACGGTCGCTTTTAGAAGCATATAGCAGATGTGCTGAACGGTGGTGCGCACCGCACGGAAGTACCAACGCTGGAGCAACAAACCACATGATAAACTCATGCAGCCGATGAACTCACACACAAAGCGCGTCGGCTATTACATCGTCAAGATGTTCAGGGTCGAGCGACAGAATGTTGCACGCCTCAACAAACCGCTTCGCCGCCTTTTTGTCGCAGAATATATCAGTAACAACGCGCTCAAATGAACCTGTCTCCGCCTGTACGCTCACACCGTATACTGTATGTTCATTGCCGTTTTCATCTGTCTTTGTCTCGCTGACCATCTTGTATGTGTATTTCATTTCGCGCGCTCCTTGGTTAATAATATATTAAATTTCCATTAAATATATTATACTACAAAATTATGTAAATTACAATAGTATTTTCCAAATATTCGGAAACAATCGTCGGCGCAATTCGACATGGCGTTTTTTACAGATTACAAGCTGGATTTCCCGTGCCTTATAAAAAATTTTCAACTTTTTTTGCAAAAGGTGTTTACAAAATTAAATTTATAGTATATAATGGTAACATACAAAGCAAAGGCTGTGAACGGAAGGATGTCGTTCGGAGTCGGTTTCAGAGAAACGCGCCGCGGATTTACCGCGTGGTGTGAGCGCGTACCGAAGTCGTCGGCAATAAGTGCGTCCGTGAGCCGGTGCGGCGAAATAACAGTAGCCACGCCCGTCTGCCGTACGTTACAGCGGCAGGGTATTTTTGTACCCGTTAGAGTATAATGTAAAGTGGAACCGCGTAAATCGCCTTTACAGTCCGTGGGACTGTAGGGCTTTTTTGATTTATCTTAAATATAGGAGGAACTATTATGGAACTGAATTTTGATCTCAATTCGATGAAAAAAAGCCTCAAAAAAGTAAAAAACGAAATTAAGAACGATATCCGAGTAATTCGCGAACGTGACCCTGCCGCGACAAGCGACCTTGAGGTTGCACTGCTCTATTCCGGTTTCCACGCGGTGCTCGCGTACCGCTTGTCACACAAACTGTACGAGCACGACAAGCATTTTGCCGCACGTCTCGTTTCACAGGGCGCACGCTTCCTTACCGGTATCGAGATCCACCCCGGTGCGAAGATCGGCAAGGGACTGTTTATTGACCACGGAAGCGCCGTCGTTATCGGTGAGACCGCCGAGATCGGCGACAACTGCACCATCTATCAGGGTGTAACTCTCGGCGGTACCGGCAAGCATGTCGGCAAGCGCCATCCTACGCTCGGCGATAACGTAATGGTAGGCTCGGGTGCGAAGGTGCTCGGCCCGTTCAAAGTTGGAAGCAACTCGAAGATTGCCGCGAACGCAGTCGTGCTTGATGAGATACCCGAAAACAGCACCGCTGTCGGTATCCCTGCACGTGTTGTGAAACGCTCGGGCGCGAAAGTATCGCCGTGCGATCTTGACCAGGTGCACGTACCGGACCCTGTTGCACAGGAGCTGTGCAGGCTGACAATACGCATCGAGCAGCTTGAAAAACAGCTTGCAGAAAAGGATTCTGCTAAATAATTTTAATAAATTTTGTGTGGTGCTTTAAGCGTTGGCGCTCCCACGCGGTGCTTGCACCGCCTGCCGAATTGCTCGCGGCGGCATCGCCGCAGCTCGGGAGGGGAGGCGCTGCGCTCAAACGCCGCTCCGCCCTCCCCCTTCACCCCCACCCGGCTCGGCTGTGCAGCCTCTATATTTTGAGCTGGAGCGAGGAGGACCGCGCCTTGCGGGAGCGCTCAACTCGAAGCTTTAGCCAAGCACTCTGTGAGCGAATGCGTCGAGTAAAGTTCTTTGCGAATGCTTTCAACACATCTGCGATGTGCTGGCAAGAAAGCGACCGTATTTCCTTACCAACATCCCCCCATATCAAAAAACCAAGGAGAAACCTATGAAACTGTATAACACCGCCACAAGAACACGTGAGGAATTTGTCCCGAACAATCCCGAGCTTGTCAAAATGTACACCTGTGGCCCGACCGTATATCACTTTGCGCATATCGGAAATCTGCGCTCGTACATTATGGAGGATATCCTCGAAAAATCGCTTCGCTATGCCGGATATAACGTCAAGCGCGTTATGAATATCACCGACGTCGGACACCTGGCTTCGGATGCCGATACGGGCGAGGATAAAATGCTCAAGGGCGCGAAGCGTGAGAATAAGTCGGTCATGGAGATCGCGAAATTCTACACCGACGCCTTTTTCGAGGACTGCCGAAAACTCAACATAAAGCGCCCCGACGTTGTCGAGCCGGCGACCAACTGCATCGATGACTATATCCATATCATCGAAACTCTCATTGAAAAAGGATATGCATACGAGGCAGGCGGAAATATCTACTTCGACGTTTCGAGACTCAAGCAGTACTACATTTTCAACGACTTTTCCGAGGACGACCTTGAGGTCGGTGTGCGTGAGGGAGTCGAAGAGGACAGCAACAAGCGCAACAAAAACGATTTCGTGCTTTGGTTTACTAAATCCAAGTTTGAGGATCAGGCGCTTAAATGGGATTCGCAATGGGGTGTCGGTTATCCCGGCTGGCATATTGAGTGCTCGGGTATATCCATGAAGCATCTCGGCGAGGACCTCGATATCCACTGCGGCGGTATCGACAACGCTTTCCCTCACCATACCAACGAAATCGCGCAGTCCGAGGCTTATCTCGGTCATAAGTGGTGCAACTACTGGATGCACGTTCATCACCTTAACACCAATTCGGGTAAGATGTCGAAATCCAAGGGCGAATTTCTCACCGTGTCACTGCTCGAAGAAAAGGGCTACGATCCGCTTGTCTACCGTCTCTTCTGCCTGCAGTCGCACTACCGCAAGAATCTTGTGTTCTCGTGGGAAAATCTCGATAACGCAGTTGTGACCTACAACAAGCTTATTGCAAAAATCGCCGCGCTGAAGTCTGGCGATGAAGCGATTGACACTGCCGCTTTCGATGCGCTGAAGGCGAAGTTCCTTGATGCGCTCGGAAACGACCTCAACACCGCTCTTGCAGTTACCGCGGTCTATGACGTGCTCAAATACAGCACAAATGACGCGACAAAGCTCGCGCTCCTCGCTGATTTTGACCGCGTACTCGGTCTTGACCTTATAAGCAAAGCGGCGGCGAAGCGTAAAGAGCTTGCGGCGGCGGCACCTAAGGCGGGCGAGTTCACCGTTATATCCGAATCGGGCGAGGCTGATGAGGGCATTGAGGCGCTCATAAAATCACGTCAGGATGCTAAAAAGGCGAAAAATTTCGCCGAGGCAGACCGTATTCGTGATGAGCTGAAGGCTCAAGGCATCGAGATTACGGACATCCCCGGCGGTGCACGCTGGAAGCGTATTTAATTAATATTCAAGGCTCGGACTTATGATGGTAACATCACGTCCGAGCTTTTTTGCGTACTGACAGTATGCGCAGTACCGCCTGTATCGGAGCCGTTGTAGACGGCAATCAGATGCGCGGCGTTATCGACCATGTAGCAGTTGCGCTTCAGCAGACATCCGCGGTAGTAGTCCTCGGAAAAGAGTACCGTATGGTCGCAGGCGGCGAGCAGGCTATGGTATCGGTGCTGCTCGGACTCGCACCATTTGTTTGGCTGTGAGCGGTGGGGAATCGCCGCAATCAGGTGAATATCGGGATTCCGCGCTTTCTCGGCGAGCACCGCTTCCATTGCCCACATGTCAACACCGCGCGCCGCGCCCGAAATAAAGGTGGTAACGCCCTTTTTTATCATCTGCTCGATGGCATCTGCAAGCTGTTTCTTTATGCGCACACACTGCGCCGCGGACTCGTTGCTCCCGAACGCAAAGGATTCGGGACGATGCCCCGTGAATGCGCATCTATGTTCAATTGGCATGATTTTTCGCTCCTTTAATTACATTAAATATATTATCATTCACTATTATATAACAAACAATATCCTATGTCAATAGTTATATTGTTTTTAAAATCACATATTCGGCGGATGTATGGTTTATAATGATATGGGTGATTAAAATGTTGTATGATAAATTTGTACCCAAAAGGGTTACAGAACTGCGAATGAGCAAGGGCGTATCAGCGCGCGACATGAGCTTGTCTATAGGTCAAAATCCAAGCTATATAAACAGAATAGAGAACGGTACTTCCTTGCCGTCGTTAGCCGGGTTACATTATATCTGCGAGTATTTCGGAATCACGTATGCCGAATTTTTCGACGAGGGCAATGTAATGCCCGGACGGCTTCGTGAGCTGAATGAGAGACTTTGCAAGCTCACACCTGCGCAGATTGATGTGGTCATGGCAGTTGTAAGTGAATTTGAAAAGGAACACAAGAAGTAAAATTCTTGTGTTCCTTTTTGTGTGTCAAATTTTGTGGCTACCGTGCGCCGCGGTACGGCGCCTGCCGTATTCGCTCGTGGCGGCTCCGCCGTCACTCGGTCGGGGGCGGCGTTGTCTCTCAAGCAGGTCGCGAAGCGACACTGCAACGAGTTCGCAAGCGAACTCGACACGCCGATGCAATCCGCCCCCTGCACCCCTGCTCGCCTCGGCTATCTCGGCTCTCTTGTGGTTGTTTTTTTATGCCGAGGTGCTCTATGTAGCAAAACAGCATTAATATGGTTAAATGAGCGGTCATATCTTCGGTCGTTGGGACACCGAGCGAAGGCGGAGGAGCCGGAGCGAGGCGGGTCCCGACTACCGAGAGCGTAATTCTCGAAGCTCTACGCAAACACTCTGTGAGCGTATGCGCATAATAAAGTTCTTTGCCAAGCTTTCTTTCAAGAAAGCGACCGTCTCTCCCTATCCCTCAACAACCGCCCCACCCCACTCAACGACTGTAAATCCGTCACGTGATGGAGCAGATAACACCTGCGGCGCAATGTCAATCGGAGCGTCGAGCGGCTTCCACGCCATGAATACACGTATCAGCGTGTCGGGAGCAGGTGAGATATCAAGCTGTGCGCTGTCGGTGTAAGCATCGGTCTGGAACGATATCAAATTGTATGCATTTGCTTCCATTTGCGGCAGCCAGTAGATTATGAATTCGTTTGCTTCGCGCTCGTTGAGACCGAGCTTTACAAGCGAGTCTTCTAAAAATTCGGCGGTCTTGTTGCCCTCAATGACAAACCCTTCCGAGAAATCGTATTCGGCAGCGGTTTCGCCTTCCCAATAGAGACAGTAGTATTCACGCCCCGATGCATCGGTGAGCGTGCCGTCGGAAGCGGCGGTGACCGACCAACCGTCTGCGTAGAGAGGATATGTTGAGGTGAGCGTGCCGTCAAGGTCAAGCTTTACGGTGACGGCGGTGGTCGCTTCGGGGTAGAGGTAGATGACCGGCTTTTCGGCGCGCATAGGGTACTCAAATGATGGCATCCTCCAATCGAAGTCGCAGGACGAAAGTGCGGCAATGCAGGTAAGCGCGAGAAGAAGTGTGAAAAGTTTTTTCATTGTTATCCTCCTGAATTTGTTTTTACATTTGACGGCTCAAATATAAAAAAGTTCCCACAGACTGCATATCTGTGGGAACTTTGTGTTATTTGTCCTCGTTTTCCTCGCGCTCGGCTTTGACAAACTTGTCCTTTTTCTTTAGACTGAATTTGTTTTCCTTACCTTCCATGAGGCGTTTGATGTTCTCGCGGTGGAGCCAGATGACGAGTATCGTGTTGAGAATCGATACTATCGCCGCAACTGCACCTTCCGGCACGCCGCCGTTTAAGAACGGGTACATGCGGTTGAGCAGGAGCGGATAGATTAGCATACCGATGATAGAGCCGAGCGAAAGGTATTTCGTTGACAGCACTATCAGGACGAAGATTGCAAAAAGGATGAGAAATACAAGCGGTTCAAGGCAAAGCAGCATGGTCGCGGTGACGACGATACCCTTGCCACCCTTGAAGCTGTAGTAGCAGGGGAATGCGTGTCCGAGCACGCAGGCAAGTCCTGCGATGTAAGCGCCTGCTTCGCCTGCAAGCAGTGTGCCGATGAGTACCGATACCGCCGCCTTTGCCATGTCGCCGAGAAGTGTGAACGCCGCGGCGGCTTTGCCGTATGTACGGAGCATGTTGGTCATGCCCGCGTTTCCGCTTCCGAAGCGGCGGATGTCATCCTTGAACTTGTATTTTGAGATTATTATTGCGAAATTGAGTCCGCCGAGAAGATACGCGATGACGGCGCCGAGAAGCGTTAAAAGTGCGATTATCCAAAGCGCGATGCCCGTAGCCTCGCCTGCGATAAGGTGTGGGACGAGACCGTCTTGCAGAATTTGGTGAAGCGTCATTCTTCTTTATCTCCTTTCTGACGTACAATAAGCTTTATCGGAGTACCGCGGAAGCCGAAGACCTCGCGCAGCTGATTTTCGAGATAGCGCTGATACGAGAAGTGGAACAGCTCGGCGTTGTTGCAGAAGATAACGAATGTGGGCGGACGGGTGCTTATCTGCGTCATGTAGTATATCTTCAGATGTCTGCCCTTGTCGGACGGCGGCTGAACACGCGCTATTGCATCGTTGAGAACATCGTTGAGCATGCCGGTAGAAATGCGGGTGCAGTTCTGATTGTAAACATAGTTGATAAGCTCGAAGAGCTTTCCGACACGCTGACCGGTTTTTGCTGATACGTACAGTGTCGGCGCATAGGTCATGTAGGAGAGCGCCATATAAACATTTTTGTCGTACTCGACCGTGTTTTTGTCCTCGGTCTCCATCGTGTCCCATTTGTTGATGACGATAATCGAAGCCTTGCCGGATTCGTGTGCGATTCCGGCAATCTTTTCGTCCTGCTCGGTAACGCCCTCGTTCGCATCAACCATAATTACACATACATCGGCGCGCTCGACTGCCATTTTGGCGCGAAGGACGCTGAACTTCTCGATTCTGTCCTCGACCTTCGACTGACGGCGTATGCCGGCGGTGTCGATGAAGGTATATTTGCCGTACTCGTTTTCAACTCTCGTGTCAACCGCATCGCGTGTAGTGCCGGGGATGTCGGATACGATGAGACGATCCTCGCCGAGTATTTTGTTGATAATCGAGCTTTTTCCGGCGTTCGGCTTACCGATGACGGCAACCTTGATAACATCGGAATCGTCCTCGCGCTCCTCATCGGCGGGGCAAAGCTCGAGCACGCGGTCAAGCAGGTCGCCGGAACCGGTTCCGTGTACGCTCGAAAGCTGTATTGGCTCGCCGTCGATGCCAAGCTCATAGAACTCGTAAAATTCCATAGGCGGTGCGCCAACAGAGTCGCACTTGTTGACTGCGAGTATCAGCGGTTTGCGGCTCTTGATAAGCATTGTTGCGATATCGCGGTCAGCGGCGGTCAGTCCGGTGGTGACGTCAACCATGAACACAATAACGTCAGCTGTCTCAACGGCTATTTCCGCCTGCGTTTTCATCTGCTTTAAAATAATATCGTTTGTCTTCGGCTCAATACCGCCCGTGTCAACGAGCATCATCGCTCTGCCGTTCCACTCGATCTCGTAGTAGATGCGGTCACGGGTAACGCCGGGGGTGTCCTCGACGATAGATATGCGCTCGCCTGCGAGCTTATTGAAAAGTGTGCTCTTGCCGACGTTTGGACGTCCGACAATAGCGATTACGGGTTTTGACATTTATCTTTCTCCCTTCAAAAGGTAATGATCGAATCAGTATAAAATGCTTGAGATAAAATCCGCACCATTGGAGTCGGTGGGCACGATTGGTACGCCGAGCTTGTCCGACAGTTCATCAACCGTCACCGAATCAAGAAACATATCCCCCTCGGCACGAAGCATGACAGACGGGATAATAAGCCGTTCGCCAAGCGATTTGCCTTCAAGTTGTGCAAGAAGATCGGCTCCGGTGACAAGTCCTGCCACGGTAATATTCTTGCCAAAAAAGTTGTTTCGGATGCGATAGACGGTGATATCAAGTGACTTGACACGGCGCATAAGTTCATCTGTGAGCGATTTTATGAAATCATATGCCGCAAATCCGGTGGCGATTGATACCTTACGTGGCTTCTCGAGGTCGTAGTCGCATAAAAATTCAATCTCATCATCGAATTCGCACTTGAGCGAGCGTATCATACCGACGCCGTTTTCAAGCTGAGGGTAGCCCTCATAATAATCTTCATCTGGTATCTCGCGTCCGCATGACAGATACATCTCATCCGAGCAGAAGAAGAGCCGTGAGCCGTACTTTTCCATGCACTGTGCGGCGAATTCATCGACCATGTCGATAACGGCGGCGCTTTCCTCGGGGGTAAACGGTTCGAGAGGATGAAGTCCCCCGCGGTGATCGGTAATGCCTGCCGGCACGATCGAAACGCCTAGAAGATTTGGCGTAAGCCCCGTAAGATCGCGCATCGAGCGCATGAGGTTTTCACCGTCGTTTATGCCTTTGCAGAGCACGATCTGACAGTTAAGCGAAATTCCTGCCTCTGCAAAACGCCGCATATAGTCAAGCACCTCGCCGGCGCGCTTGTTTTTCATCATTTTTACGCGCAACTCGGGATCTGTGGTGTGCACGGATATGTTGATGGGCGAGGTTTTCATCTCGATGATGCGCTCAACGTCCTCATCGGTGAGGTTAGTCAGCGTAATGTAGTTGCCCATCAAAAAGGAGAGCCGGGAATCGTCGTCCTTGAAGTAAAGCGACTCGCGCATACCGCACGGAAGCTGGTCGATAAAGCAGAATACGCATTTGTTGCGGCAGGTCTGCTTTTTATCCATAAGATAGGTTTCAAACCCGAGTCCGATATCGCCGTATTCACTTTTCTTTATTGTCACGTCAAAAATCTCCGCATCGCGGTGAATTTTCAGCGTGATTTTAGTCTCACACAGGCGAAATCTGTAATCGAGTACATCGCGGATGTCGTGACCGTTTATCGATATCAGAATATCGCCCGGACGAATGCCGTGCTTCTCGGCAAGAGAGGCGCGTTCTACGGCGGTGATTGTAACCATGGGATTGTTTTTCCTTTCAGGAAACGAGATTTTTATGCATCATGTATTGAATCGTCGGATAGCGAGGGCTCTGCCCTCGTGCTCCCGGTTGGGGGAAGGTATTGCTCTCAAACGCCGATGCATCCTTCCCCCAACACCCCCTACCAGCCTCGGCTGACATGGGCTTTAAAAATCTTAGTCTCAGTCAAGCTCGACGAAATTGATGTCATGACCTGTCGCCGGGATGACGGTATCAAGCAGATCGCTTGTTTTCATTGATAGGGTAGAGGTGTTGATGCAAGGGTGACAGCCGAAGTATTCCTCGGCGACTACGTCGCGGTCAATATACAGCGTGACCTCGCACTCGGTGTCGTTCATCAGCCCGAGGACGGAGAGCGAGCCGGGGGTTATGTCGAGAAATTTTTCCATGAATTCCGGCGGTGCGAATGAGAGGCGCGATGAGCCGATCTTCTTGGAAAAATCCTTGGTGACAAACTGCTTTTCGCCTGCCATCAGAAGCAGGTAGAATTTTGTTTTCTGCTGATTGCAGAGAAGCAGGTTTTTGCATATCTTAACGCCGAGGATCGATTTTGCTTTGGCGCAGTCTTCCATAGTGTTCGCCGCATCGTGGTCAACGCGGTTGTATTTAACGTCGAGTTTTTCGAGCAGGTCATAACAGCGCATTTCCTTTGCAAGCCGCTCATTTTCGGGGCGTGACGTGTAAACGGTGGGATCAATGTACATTTTTGTTTTTCCTTCCGATGATATAGACTATAGCAAGCGTTATCGCCGCGCCAAACAGCACATCCGACAGATAGTGCGCACCGACGAGTACACGCGAAAATGCAACGGCGGCTATCCATGCGGCAAGCAGCGTTATTATAAGCGGCTTATATTTTTTTAACCTATCGGGCAAAAATTCAAGATAGTACACCGACGAGAAGATTACCGTCGCATTTGCCGTGTGTCCTGACGGGAACGAGAAGTAACCGGTAAATCCCTGCGGCAGATACCATGGCGTGAACAGTGAAAGATCACCTGCGAGCTGACGGGGGCGCACACGTCCCCATGTGAGCTTGAAAAGCCAGATGATTACGAACGCCGCGATTCCGACTATAGCGCATCTGCAGGCGGTGGCGAAGTATTTCTTGAGTGATTTCTCACTCATTAAAAACGCCACGAGCGCAAATAAAACTATGATGAACAGTGAAATCGCCGATGTGTAAATAATATTCAGTACATGTTCCGGATACTCTGCTATATATTTAAGCGTCCGAAAACAAGTGTAAAACGTTGTTCCGATGCAGCCTATAGCTGTAAGGATGGCGAGAGTGATATCCGTTTTGCCAAGCTTTGAAAAGCGGAAAAGATACGATGAAATAAGCGCGAAGTTGAACGAGGTGAATAGTATCGCCGGCGGTTCGCCTGCAACCTCAAGAAGCCGTCCGAATACGGAATCGGGATTAGCGATTGCCCGTGAAATGTCAAGGTCGAAAACTGTCGCAAGGACAACGCCTGTGAGCCATAGCGCAAATAATATACAATATATCGGATTCAGCATTCTTGTTTTCATACGCACCGACCTTATATAAGACTTCGGACGAGCCAAGACTGCGAATAACGGTCTTTGCCCGTCCGATATTAACGTTTAGAGCCCGAGTACAGCGCCGCCGATAATACCGGCGTCATTGCCAAGCTCGGCTACTTTGAGAGTAGTGGTTTTGGTTCTCCTGCCCGAGAAGGTATTGTCTATTACCAACTCTTCAAGAGGTTTTATAAGATTGTCACCTTCATTACAGATTCCGCCGCCGATAACGAATATCTCCGGTTGGAATATGTTTATCATATTTATGATACCGCATGCGAGGTAAGACATGTACATATCAACGACCTCTTTTGCGGGAGTGTCGCCTTTTTTCATTGCGGCGAATGCGGTCTTTCCGCTCACTTTGCCGTTTTCGGCAACGATGTCTGCCATAAGAGTTGGGATGCCTTTTTGCTCACATTCATCAAGCTTTTCTCTTGTCATATTGATAAGTGCCGTCGCGGAGCTGTATGCTTCCCAGCATCCACGATTGCCGCAGGGACACTGCCTGCCGTTGTATTCGATGATCATGTGACCAAGTTCAGCACCAGTGTAATTGAAGCCCGAATATACCTTGTGATCTATTATGATTCCGCCGCCGACACCTGTGCCGAGAGTTATCATTATAACGTCTGCGACTCCACGCGCCGCGCCAGCGACCGCTTCACCTTTTGCTGCGGCATTGGCATCGTTTTCAACGAGCACGCGTTTGACGGGAAGATGTTTTTTTAATGTGTCAGCGATAGGGAAGAACTCAAATGGGAGGTTCTCCGCGCGAAGCACAACGCCTTTTACGTGATCGATAGCTCCGGGAGAGGCGATACCGACATATTCGATATCGTCAAGAGTGAGTCCTGCGTCCGCAGTGAGCTTTTTGCAGAGGTCTGCCATGTCTTTTATTATATCGTCAGCAGGGCGTTTGGCGTTTGTGGGGACGCTGCCTTTCACTACGATTTTATAGTTTGAATCGACGACACCAGCGGCGATATTTGTACCGCCGAGATCAACGCCAATGTAATACATGAAATTTTACCTTATGCCTTGATAAAGACCCTTTCATGGTAGTTAAAATAAAATATAATTTACATAAATATTATAAGGTATTTTAAGTGTTATGTCAAGTATTTTAGCGGTCATTTAAGAAAATTTTCTAAATATTTACAAGCTTTTTCTGACGTGCGGTTGACAATTTTAAGGTGATGGAGTAAAATAGAAATATGAGTATGAATCAAAAGGAGAAAAATGAATGAAGGTACT
>JAFQVU010000131.1 GCA_017407885.1 Clostridia bacterium | reverse complement strand
CATAATAGTTCCCCTCCGAATCGCTTGTCAGCGCAAGGAAGCGATGCGCGGCGAAATCCTTGTCGGGGATTATTATAAGCTCGCTCACGTATGCACCAATACTGCCGGTGCTTCCGCGGGCAACGTCCTCTTCCGATATGGTCAGTTTATCCGCCGAGTAAGCGTAAATAAGCTGGTAAAGAACGGGGGTGTGGTAACGCAGATAAACGAACTCATCACTTCGTTTTGCTGCATCAAAGCGGTTTTTACCCTCGTCGGAATTCAGCTTGCGGCAGACGGAATCTCTGCCGAAAAGCTCAAGAAGACACGGCTTTGTCAAATCATAGAGTTCATACAGTGCATCATAATTTGCGGCGCATGCGTGATTTTTACCGGAAGAGGATTGACGGTAACCTATAAAATCAGGTAAAAGACGTGTGCCGTCAAGTCCCACAGACGCAGTTCCGTCCTGAACGCTCCACAGCTTGTCAAAATCGGCGCCGGGGCCGTCCTTTGAGGCGCTCTCATAAACCCGCGAGCCGCCGATATAGACGGTAACTAACAATATGAGGCTTACAAGCAGCAGACACAGAAATGCAGTCTTGAATATTTCGCGCGCCTTCATAAAGCGGCGCTTTTCAGTGTTTTTGTTCATATTATTCAACCGTTTTAAGCTTGGTTTCGAGCGGCAGCCAGATGGTGATCAATGAGCCCTCGCCCATCTCGCTTTGAATGGATATCTCTCCGCCGTGGGCTTCAATTATCTCCTTGGCTATAGCAAGACCGAGACCGGTTCCGCCCGTTTCACTTGTACGTGCTTTTTCGACGCGGTAAAAACGCTCGAAAATGTGCGGCAGATCCTCTTTCGGTATACCTACGCCGTTATCCTTGACGTGTATTTGAATCCCGTCGCCGCTTGTGTTTGCAAGCAGTCTGATCTCTCCGCCGTCGGGGGTGTATTTTATCGCGTTTGACAGTATATTGATAACGACCTGCTCAATGCGTTCCTTATCGGCGACAATTTCGGGAAGAACGCCTTTTGTCGCGAAAGTAAGCTTGTGCGAATGAGCCTCGGCATCTACCTTCATAATCTCGCATACTCTCGACAGCATTGCGCGCGGATCAAAGCTCATAATGCTCCACTGCGTGCGCTTGTTATCAAGACGCGACAGCACAAGAAGGTCGGAAACGATACGTGTCATACGGTCGCACTCGTCAATTGCCATTCCGAGGAAGGTCTTCTGCATATCCGCTTCCATTTCGGGATCGGAGACTATAGATTCGCAGGCGAGCTTTATACTCGTAAGAGGTGTGCGCATCTCATGAGAGACGTTTGCCACGAATTCACGGCGGGATTTGTCAAGCTCGTAACGTCCCGTCTCGTCATGTATTACGGCGAGGACACCGTTATGCTCGGTGTTGTCCGCCATATAGTTTATATTACCGAAATTGACGTCCAGCACCTTGCCGTTGAACATGACGTCGCTGAAATTACAGCCGTCACCATTCGGCGTTTTTTCGCGGTCAACAAATTCGACATTAAAGTGAGGATTGTAGTCGATACCAAAAAGCTCCGTGAAGCTCGAAAACGTGAAGTTCTTGTCATATTTGGAGCCGAGAAGGTCTTTAACGCTTTCGTTTATGTGCATCACCTTGCCGTCCTCGGTGAAGGCAATAACGCCGTCATGGAGATAGGTAAATACCGTCTCAAGCTTGCGGTGCTCGCCGGAGACTTCCTCGAGCGTGTTTTTCAGCGTCTCCTTCATGTGATTGAAGGTGTCCGTAAGCTTGCCGATCTCGTCGTTTGACTGAATATCAAGCTCATGCGAGAATTCTCCGGCTGCGACGAGCTTTGCGCCGCGCGTAAGGCTCTGTATCGGTGAGGTGATTGCCTTTGAAAGGAAAAATGCGAGGATTATCGCGAAGATAAGACCAAACATCAGCGCCTGCAGGATGATAGAAAAGAGAATCCATGTAAACTGCTGCATTTCTTCCATCGAGTCGCGCACGTAGATGATACATTCGGCATCCCCCTCGGTAAGCTTCAGGGCGTAATCGGCAAAATCCGCGCCGAGAGGCTGCGAGTTGTCGGGCTGTCCGCGCATTGCGGCGATGAGATTGGCGGTTTTCTGCAGATTTCTGCCAAGCTCGGAGTCGGAGCCTTCAAGGAAGTTTCCGTCCGCGTCAAGGATATAGAAATTGCGGTAAT
>JAFQVU010000130.1 GCA_017407885.1 Clostridia bacterium | reverse complement strand
GGTGAGCGCAGAGGCTCGCACGGACTGTTCACGGACGAAGGTGTGCCGATCGTTCTCTCGCAGGTCAAGGCAGAAATAGACGATCACCCAGGCAATGTATGGGGACTGATCTTCTCATTAAAGCGTGAGGATGCCGAGCGGCTCGGATACAACAACGCAAGTCAATGGATGAATCTGCTCCGCTCCAGACGCAATGATATCGCACAGGCGATGCGGATCTCGCCGGGAAATCTTCGTTGGTACGCCGCGTATCACGACAAAGAGGATCATCCTCATGTGCATATGCTGGTATGGTCGAAACGACCGCATGAGCCGTATCTAAATCCGCAAGGCATCGAAACTATCAAGCGAACGATTGCCGGCGACATCTTCAGGCAGGACCTCATATCAATTTACGATGAGCAGACGCGCATCCGTGACGATATTCGTGCGTGTTACCGCGAGCGGATGCGGGAGATCGTAGAAAAAATTTCACAGAGTACGATCCATTGGCCGGAGATGGAGATGCTGTTCCTCACGCTTACCGCTCGGGTGAGAAAAACAAAAGGCAAGAAAGTCTATGGATATCTTGATAAGAATACGAAGAAAATCGTGGACGAAATCGTACAGATGATTGCCACAGATACTGATATCGCAGAGCTGTACGATCTGTGGTACAAGTGCAAATGCGAGATCAACCGCACATACACCGATGCCGATCCGATGAAGATTCCGATCGAGGAGAACAAAGAATTCAAATCGATCCGCAATGCGGTGGTGAACATCGCGGTACATTACGGAGATAAGCTCAATCAGGCAGAGGTGCAAAATTCATCTGATGACTCCGCGCCGAAGCCTTTGCCGAAATTCAACGGATACATCACAGCATTATTTCGCCACGCAAGCAGTATCATCGATAACAGCTCGGCGATGGAAGACTGCAAGGCTCCTGTGGTGGATTCGAAGCTCCGGCGCGAGATCGAGCAGAAGAAGCGCGGGGAGATGTCGATGGTTTGATTGAAAACTTTCTGATAACAACGCCATTCTCGCTGGATAAATCCGGCGAGATGTGGTATTGTGTAGTATGAAAAAGAAAAAGGAGATGATACCATCGCAAAACGAAGACCAAACGGCGACGGCATGATACGAAAGAGAACAGACGGACGTTGGGAAGGGCGCATAACCGTCGGACACAAATCTGACGGCAAGCCGATATACAGATCGGTCCTCGCGAATACGCAAAGCGAGCTACTTCCCAAGCTGAACGCGCTCAAAGAAACCTATGCAGGCGTAGAGCTTAATGAGGACAGCTGCATGACACTCGGCGAGTGGCTCGACAAGTGGCTTAATGAGTACGTCGCATTTACGGTCAGGGAGTCAACACTTGAATCCTACCGCGATCTCGCAAACAATCAGATCAAGCGATTCATCGGGGACAAGCAACTGTCGGCTCTCAAAACCGTTGATATTCAGAAGCTATACAACAAAGTCAAAACCGAGGGCAGAGTACGAGAGCATCCCATACTCGGATATGCGTTATCCGACAGCGTGGTGCGCAAGGTGCATATGATGCTCCACCAAGCTTTGGATGTGGCGGTTCGGGAGCACCTGATACCGAACAATCCGACTAACGGTACCACGATTCCAAAATGCAACTATGCAGAAAAGCAGATATTCTGCGACAGTCAGCTTGATATATTCCTCGAAGTTATCAAGGGCGAGGAATACTGGCACGACTTCTTCTACACAGAGATAATGACCGGACTGCGGCGCGGTGAAATATGCGGACTAAAATGGAGCGATCTCAATATGGATACCGGCAAACTTCGTGTACAGAGATCGGTATCAGTCAAGAAAGGCGGAGGAGTAAATATCGGTGAAACCAAGACCGATAAAGGCGTGAGAAGTATTACATTACCGCAAAGCGTGATCGAGATGCTTCACACACGGCGGCAGACAGCGATAAGCGAATGGATATTCCCGAATTTGCTTCAGCCCGAGTATCCGGTTAGTCCTGCCGCGGCATACCGTAAGCTGAAAGTAATCCTAAAGCGCGCCGAGCTTCCGATGATACGCTTCCATGACCTGCGCCATACATTCGCCACCCACGCAATGCAAGGCGGAGTTGATGCAAAAACACTCTCGGGCATACTCGGTCACACAAACGCAAGCTTTACGCTTGATACTTACACGCACGTGACCGCCGATATGCAGAAGAATGCTTCTGACGTGGTGAGCAATATGATGAAAAATATTATGGTAATGTAAAAGGGGTGATAAACCATAGCAAAAAGAAAGAACGGCGAAGGAAGCATATTCCTTCGCAAAGACGGACGGTGGGAAGGTCGCATAGTTGTCGGCTACAGCGATAACGGATATCCCAAAACAAAAAACGTCTTGGCAAGCACCAAGACGGAGTGCGCACAAAAGCTTAAAACACTAAAAGAGGAGTGCGGCAGGTCAAATGATAAATTAAAGGCAGACATGCCGTTTGGAGATTGGATCGATTTCTGGTATCAAAACTTCTGCAAGCTGACGATAAAACCTAAAACACAAGCGTGCTACGAAAACAGAATATATGCGCATATTATCCCTTCAATAGGCAAAATACCGCTATACAAGCTTACGCAGAACGATCTGCAGCAGTTTTACGCAAAGCTGAAGAAATCGGGTCGCAAACGTCTAACCGAAAAATACGGTAAAGGCTTATCCGATCGCATGGTACGTTCATGCCACACGACCTGCCGAGCTGCGCTCGAAAAGGCAGTTGCCGAGGGACTGATCACAACAAATCACGCAATCGGATGCAAACTGCCACCGAAGAAATCAAAAGAAATGCAGGTGCTGACGCAGGCGGAAATCATGAGATTCCTCATACAAGCAAAAGAGGAAGGGTACTATGAGATGTTCCTGCTGGAACTGGCCACCGGAATGCGCCGTGGTGAGATACTTGGGCTTAAGTGGAGCGATTTAAATATGCAGACGGGCGATCTTCACATCTCACGGCAAGTGGTGAAGGTGAAGGGCAAGACTACAGTATCTACGCTTAAGACTAAATCTTCGACACGTACGATACGGCTTGCGAAGGAAATGGTGCAACTGCTCACGGAGATGAAACAAACAGCAAAAAGCGAGTGGATGTTCCCGTCACCGGTGAAAGAGAATGCACCGAGAGATCCGCCAGCGGTGTATCGTCGGTTTCAGTTGATACTTGAGCGTGCTAACTGCAAAAAGGTGCGGTTTCACGACCTGCGCCACACCTTCGCTACGATGGCGCTTGAGAACGGCATGGATGTCAAGACGTTGTCGACTATGATCGGCCATGTGAGTGCGGAAACTACGCTCGACATCTACAGCCACATTACAGATACTATGCAACAGCAGGCGGCGGCAAAGATCGACCGCGAGATAGGCGGTACAAACGCGGGGACACCCAAGGTAAGCGATAGCAAGTCAAGTACCGACGAATCACACTCCAACGCAACAGAAGCGAAATTTGAGCCTCACACTGGCAAGATTCGCAAGCCCGGCACGGGATGTATATCTATGATAAACGAACATCTTTATGAGGGGCGGTACTCACCTAAAGTCAACGGCAAGCGGATGGCGAGGAATGTGTATGCCGCCACGCGGGAGGAATGTGAGGAGAAGTTGGTGGAGATGATACGGGAGATGAAAGCGGAGATTGCGGAGATAAAAAAAGCGGCGAATGCGTGAAAAGAGAAGGGCGACCGGTGTGGTCGCCCTTCAAGATTTGCGTCGGTGTATACAAAGAAGAATCGGTTTCACAGTAACTTGCTTTCCCATAAGTGGTCAACTCTGTGGTCAACACCTATTCCGCCTACGAAAAAACCATCGCTTTCGCGATGGTTTCAATGGTGGAAACAACTGGAATCGAACCAGTGACCCCTTGCATGTCAAGCAAGTACTCTAACCAGCTGAGCTATGCTTCCATATAATATGTGGGATTTTTCGGTTTCAGCATCCTCGCATTTTCAAAGAAAAACGTCAGATGTCCCATTACGGGACATCTGCCATTTTTGGTCGGAATGACAGGATTTGAACCTGCGACATCCTGCTCCCAAAGCAGGCGCGCTACCAACTGCGCTACATCCCGTAAAGAGTTTCTACGCATTTGACTTATATATTATATCACAACGCATTTCCTTTGTCAAGTCATTTCGTAAAGTTTTATCTTTTTTAAAGCAATCCTCCGATACAATGAAGTATCGGAGGATTGCTCATATTACTTTTTTCGCTGTATAACTCCGCATGCGATTTTTGTGCCGGAATTTCCTGCCGGCTGTGTAGTGAAATCATCAGGAGATGAGTGTATGACTACAGTCCTGCCAATCACGTCATTAAGGCTGAAACGATCGGTCAAGCACACGCTGACAGCAATACCACCGGCACCAATTAACGGCGGAAGGTCACCTGCGTGAAAAGGGTGGGGACAAGCATTAGGATTGTAGTGCCCGAGTGTATCGGGAAAAGGCTCTGCCTGGCTTTGTGTACACGTGCCGCCTTCGTGTATATGAAACCCGAAGAAATTTCCACCGCACTTGTCGTCTGATATAGGCAATCCGAAAATTTCGGCGCTGACGAGTACACCGCGCGGAGTTTGTCTGAACATAACTGTACCTTTGATCCCCGGATACGATGTGCTGCCTCGGATTATTGCCGATGCAACCGGTGGCATAGTTGGATTATTCATAAGAAAACACCTCTTTTTTCGTTTGATATAGTATATACTCAAACTCAAAAAGAGGTGCGCGATTTATTTCTTTGCGTGAAGCTTCGCAATCTCGATTATCTGCATGGTGCAGGATTCCATTGCCTCAACACAGGCAAATTCCATCTTGCCATGATGATTCCCCGATCCTGTGCCGAGATTTGGGCAGGGAAGTCCCATGTATGAGAGACGGCTTCCGTCTGTACCGCCGCGGATGGGCGAGCTTGTAGGTTCACCGCCGAGGTTGCGTATCGCAGTGTATGCGTTCTCGATAAGATGCCATTCGGGAACGATCATTTCCTTCATATTGCGATAACTTTCTTTGATGTCAACTTTGACAGTACCTTCACCGTATCGGCGGTTCAATTCATCAGCTGCACGGCGAGCGTAATCACAGCGTGCTTCCATCTTTGCAAAATCGTGGTCGCGGATGATGAAATGGAGTACCGCAGATTCAACCGCGCCTTCCATATGCGTGAGATGATAGAATCCCTCGTATCCCTCTGTATGCTCGGGGCGTTCAAGCGCCGGGAGCATCGCCATATATTCGTGAGCTACCACAGATGCGTTGATCATTGTGTTTTTTGCGGTGCCGGGGTGAATACTCTTGCCGGTTATCTCAACTTTCAAAGAGGAAGCGTTGAAGGTCTCATACTCTACCTCGCCGAACACACCGCCATCGAGGGTGTACGCCCATTTTGCACCGAATTTCTCAACATCGAAAAGATCAGCACCGCGTCCTATCTCCTCGTCCGGGGTGAAGCCTATACGGATTTTTCCGTGAGGTATGGTTTTGTCCGAAAGCAGATACTCGCATGCAGTGATGATTTCCGCAATACCTGCCTTATCGTCCGCACCGAGCAGTGTTGTTCCATCCGTTACTACAAGATTCTTGCCGATATATTTTTGCAGAATCGGATATTCATCCGCGCGCATAATGATGTTAAGCTCATCGTTAAGCGTAATATCACCACCGTTGTACTGTATACATCTTGCCTTGACGTTTTTATCTTCAACTTCGGATGAAACGTCCATGTGAGCGATAAATCCGATTACCGGTGAAGCTTCATATCCCTCTGTCGCCGGGACGCTTGCAAAGAGATAACCGTTCTCATTGAGGGTTATTTCCGTCAGTCCGAGCGCCGTAAGCTCTGCCTCAAGAGCGCGTGCGAATACAAGCTGTGATGGGGTTGACGGACAGCACTCGTTGTTTTCATCCGACGCCGTGGGATATTCAGCGTACTTCATAAGTCGTTCGTATGCTTTCATTTGTACTTACCTCTTATCATACAATTCGGTTGAGACCGACGCCTGTCTTAACAAAGTTATCCATCGATGCATCAAGCACCGCGAGCAAACGCTTACGTGATGCCTTACTTGCCCATGCTATATGAGGCGTAATAATGCAGTTTTTCGCTTTGAGAAGCGGATTCTCTGGGAGCGCCGGCTCGTTTGCCAGAACATCAAGCGCCGCACCTGCAAGCTTGCCGCTGTTAAGAGCATCTGCAACATCTCTCTCATTCAGTACCGCGCCGCGCGATGTGTTTATCAGACGCGCGCCATCTTTCATTTTTGCTATGAAAGCCGCATCGACAAGTCCTCGGGTAGAATCGTTTAACGGACAGTGCAGAGAAACTGCATCGGCTTTGTTAAGAAGCGTATCGAGAGGAACGTATTTAATTATGTCCGTATCCTCGTGATGATGCGCTGTGTGAGCAAGTATATTCATTCCGAGTGCCGACGCCGCCGCCGCAACACGGCCTCCGATATTGCCGCATCCAATGAGACCGAGGGTTAGACCTTCAAGCTCGGTGAATGGAACACGCTGATACTGATACCCTGGGATGCCCGTCCACATGCCGTCCTTTACTATGCCCTGCATACCGTCAAGATTTGCATGCAGTGCAAGGAGAAACTGAATAGTCAGCTGTGCGACCGAGGCGGTCGAGTAGGCGGGAATGTTGACAACTGCAACGCCACGTGCCTTGCAGGCTTCGATGTCTATCATGTCAAATCCCGTACCGAGTGCGGACACATATTTGACAGTCGGACAAGCATCGAGAAGTTCAGCTGTAATTTTGCAGCGGTTAGTGTATACAGCAGTCGCTCCGACACATTTTTGGGCACACTCTGAATCGGGAGTTTTATCAAAAACCTCGATTTCGCCGTATTTTTTGAAAAAATCCCAGCTGAGATCGCCGGGGTTGACAGCAAAACCGTCGAGAACTACTATTTTCATATTGATTACCGCGTCTCTGCACATCAGAGACTTCCTTTCTTGTCGAATGATATTATCTTGTTATATACAGTATAGCATATTTTTACCGACAAATCAACCCCAAGGAGTAATATATTAAGAGATATTGGGCGTTTTGTGAAAATGCGCTCTTCCAAATAAAAAAACCAAGTCAGAGGTAATTTAATATACTGTACCGAGGTGATGATTTTGAAGGACGCTTTAATGACAGAAAATCGAAAATACTTATCGGATATGCAGCCGGGTGAAACGGCTTTTATATACAATGTTGACCGCTATGAGATGCGTAATAGATTATACGACCTTGGTTTTGTTTGCGGTACAAGGGTAGAATGTGTCGCTGCGGCGCCCCTTGATGGACCGTGCGCGTATTTGGTTCGTGGCGCACTTATCGCACTGCGGCGTGGAGATGCAGGATATGTTAAACTGAAATGTGGGGCGTCTGCCCACGGTGAAGGGTAATGGGACTTACACATTCATCGGTCGGTCATGCGGCGGCAGGGGACTCTATTTTCGATAAGCGATATAAATATGTTGCCGCGCTTGCAGGAAATCCAAATGTAGG
>JAFQVU010000129.1 GCA_017407885.1 Clostridia bacterium | reverse complement strand
TTTTTCCGATGATATAGACTTTATTGACCGAGTTCTCGCGGCATGTGACAGACGAGTTTATGAGGATATATCAACAATATTCTCGGCTTTCTCGCCCGTCAGACTCGGCGTTGTCCGCAATGCAGAGCTTTCACCGGATATCGAAAAAGCAAAATCGGTCAGAAAAAAATTTCATGACGAGAGAAAGGAGCTTGCCGGTAAATTCTTTTCTCTGACTCCCGATGAGCTTCAAAAGAACCGACTCGATACCGCAGATACGCTGAATAAGCTCTACACACTGCTCTGCGCTTTCACAAAACGCTTCAACGATGAAAAACGCCGCCGCTCGCTTGTTGATTTCGGCGACCTCGAACGTCTGGCATACAAGATGCTTGTCGAAAACGGCAAACCGAGCATCGCCGCAAAAACGGTTGCTGAAAAATTCGATGAAATCTACATCGACGAATATCAGGACGTCAACGCAGTACAGGACGCGATCTTCTCAGCGGTTTCTCGCGGTGATAACCGATTCATGGTAGGAGATATAAAGCAGTCGATATATGCTTTCCGAGGTGCCGAGCCTCGCATATTTGCCGATTACAGACGCAAGTTCGGCAGACTTGACGATGGTAACACCAAGAGCGGTGCGGCGGTATTCCTCTCGAATAATTTCCGCTGTGATAAATCTGTCATTGACTTTTCAAACATCGTATCGGGCTGCCTTTTCACAAGCGGACGTGGCGATATTCCATTTACAAATGACGACCTGCTGATACATTCAAAGGTCGATACTGAATCCGGCGAACCGGTTCATGTGGTGCTCGTTGACGGAAGCGGTGAGGACAGCACAGACGATATTGACTCCCGTGAGGCAGAATATATTGCATCCGAAATCACACGACTGTTGGCAGACGGCAGAAAGAATGACGGAACACTGATAAAGCCGTCGGACATAGCCATTCTCATGCGAAGTGCAAAAGCACATTCCGCCGCACTTGAAGTCGCTTTCGACCGCCGCGGTATTCCTTATTATAATAATGTCAGCGCAAATTTCTTTGAAAACGCTGAAATTCTTCTTGCACTTTGTATTCTCAATATCATCGACAATCCTACACGTGATATCTATCTTGCCGGTGCACTTAAAAGTCCGGTTTTCGCTTTCACTCTTGATGAGCTGATAAAAATACGTCGTACACATCAAAGCGGCAGTCTTTATGATGCGCTTTGCGCTTATTCCGAGAAGGAATCTTTCCAAAAAGGCCTTGACTTTTTGGAAACGTTAGAGCGATGGCGCACCAAAGCATCCGGCATGCCTATAGACCGTTTGCTTTGGTATATCTATACGGATACAGATCTTCTCGCTCTCGTTTACGATAATGAAAACGCCACTCGCCGCGCCAATCTTATGCTTCTTTACGAGTATGCACGGCGCTTTGAGGCTTCATCCTTCAAGGGACTGTATAATTTCATCCGTTATGTAAACGACATACTCGACCAAAAAGCAGAGTTTGAAAATGCCAAGGTGTTCGGTGAAGCAAGCGATACGGTCAAGCTTATGACCATACATCAATCGAAGGGACTTGAGTTCCCCGTCTGCTTCATTTGCGGAACGGGCAAAAAATTCAACGAAAACGACCTTCGTGCAAACATCGTAATCGAACGCAGTCTCGGTATTGCCTTGAAGCTTGCAGACACCACCGGTTTTGCTCGCTATGACACACCGATACGCCAAGCCCTTGTAAAGCGTTTGGCGGACAGTCAGCTCGAAGAGGAGATGCGCGTGCTGTACGTCGCCTTGACACGTGCACGAGAGAGACTCTACATAACTGCACTCGCTTCTGATGCTCAAGAAATGCTTGATACAGCGGCATCGGATGCGGAGCGTCTGTCGCGGTATGTTATAATGAAAAACGGCGGTTACATGCGCTGGATTCTTACCGCGCTCGCGCACCATGAAAAATCGGGCAATTCAGATGCGCCTGTTACGATAGACATTATACGTCCATCCACCGAGACAGAGCAAACAGAAATACAACCGCAAAAAGGAACAATCGCTTCAGATAAAGATAATAGCGAGATTATGGATTTGGTGCGTGAACGCTTTGATTTTGTCTATCCGAAATCCGCGGCATCAAGACTTCCGGCAAAATTGTCGGTTTCAAAGCTCACGCCGACTATTCTCGATGACGATGCAGCAGAGCTTGAAGATACGTATGAAGAGTACAGCTTTGAGGCTAAACGACCGCTCTTTCTTGACAAAAATGCCGCTCCTACTGCAACCGGTGCCGAGCGCGGAACCGCCACACACCTTTTCATGCAGTTCTGCGATTTTTCCCGATTTATCGGTGCTTCTGATGACCTCGTTGAAATAATAGAGGATGAAGCAGCACGTCTCGCCGAGAAAAAGTTCATAACACCTCGCGCCGCCTCACTCATTAACGTACGTGGACTTGCGAGATTTTTCGCCGGCGATACTTTTGCCGAAATATGTTCATCACCAAGGATTTGGCGAGAGCATCGTTTCAATGTAAAGCTTCCGGCATCGGATTTCACAAAAGATTCAACGCTTGCCGCCGAGCTTACAGGCGAGTCTGTGCTTGTACAGGGGGTCATTGACTGTTTCTTTGAAAATCCCGACGGAACGCTGACGCTTATTGACTACAAGACCGATTACACCCCCCCCGAACTTACGCATGATGAGGCAATGAATATGCTTCGTGAGCGTCACAGTTTGCAGCTTTCATACTACAAGGCAGCGTGTGAAAAAATCAGCGCCCGACGTGTTTCGAGAGTTGCTGTGTACTCCTTTGCCCTCGGATGCGCAATTGAAATGTAATAACGAAAAAGCTGTCTGAACATTCGCACAGACAGCTTTTTGTGGTGTATTATTGTTTATCGTTAAGACGTTCGTTATGCTCTCCCCGACTCTTTACAAGGCTTCGCCTTACCTTCCTACGTACAGAGAGCTATGCTGTCTAGACTGCAGTGCTTATTAATTTTATGCATAAAGTTACTTTCTGCAACAAACAGCATTAATATGGTTAAATGAGCGGTTGCTTTTTCGGTTGTTGGGACACCGAACCGAAGCGGAGGAGCGGAGGTGAGGAGGGTCCCGACTACCGAGAGCTTTTTCCTCGAAGCTCTATGCAAACACTCTATGAGCGTATGAGTTGTATAAAGTTCTTTGCGGAGCTTTCTTTCAAGAAAGCGACCGTATTCCCTCACGACAAATCTGAAAATTCCCCATAATTACCACATTTCCCATTGATTTTTACATTTCGCTGTGGTATAATTTAATAAAAGTTTATTTTAAAAGGAGCTCTCACAATGGCAATGGTTGACCTGCTTGACATGCATAAATATTTTATACTTCAACATCTCGGCGAGGGAGATATCGCCGTCGATTATACTATGGGTAACGGTCACGATACTGAATTTTTATCGAAAACCGTAGGCGAATCGGGGCATGTATACGCCTTCGATATCCAGCCTGCCGCGCTTGAATCCACCGAAAAAAATCTCACCGCCGCAGGATGCCCGAACAACTACACCCTTATATGCGCCTCACACCACCGCGTAAAGGAATTTGTAGACAAGCCCGTGAAGGCCGGCATGTTCAATCTCGGCTATCTCCCCGGAAGCGACAAAAAAATCACCACGATGCGAGATACCACGCTCGCGGCAATTGAAGCGGCAATTGAACTGATGGACAAGGACGCGATAATCCTCATCGCGGTATACCCCGGTCATGCAGAGGGAGATATCGAAGGTCAGCTCGTCGGCGAGCGCCTTTCACAGCTTGACAGAAAGAAATACACCGTTGCTTGCTTTAAAATGGTCAACTCACCCACAAGTCCGTTCTTCTATATAATTGAGGGAAGATAATGAAGCGGTCATTTCTGAATATTATCACGCTTGACGGCAAAGAAATACGCATAGCGGAGTTCGGATTTTTTGCCGACAGCCCCTCATTCGACGGTAACACGGTAATCTTCCGTCGTGACGGTAATCACATGCGGCTTGACCTTACAAGCGGTGTGATTTCTTCCTGTGATGCATTTTCAACTAAAAAAAAGAGAGCCTCTACTGACGGCAAATACTCGGTAAGACTTGAATTTACCTCTCCAATTATCGATGGGTTAGGATATTGTGAGATGATACTGCGAGATACCAAAAATGACAACGAGCAAGTTCTTGTACGGTTCATGGGATGTGCTGATTCAATCGGCGATATGCCGTTTTCGGTGGACTCAAAGCAAATCGTATTTTTTGGCTATCCGGCAGATGAATTTGGCGAATAAAGATTAAAGGGACGAGTTATGCTCGTCCCTTTTAATATGACTATTATTTATCGCCGCCTGTCCAATTGATGCGGTCAAATATGCTCTTCACGGGAATTATCTCAACTCCGTCAAACTTCAGCTTCTTCCCTGCTCGCTCACGCAGTTCAATATTTCGTGCAGGAACGATTATTTTCCGAAAACCGAGCCGCACAGCTTCCGATACTCGCGCATCGAAATTCTGTACCGCACGGCACTCACCGGCAAGTCCGATCTCACCGATTGCAATGAGATCATCCGCCACAGCCTCGTCTTTGATTGAAGAAATCAGCGCCATAGCAACCGCAAGATCCGCAGCAGGTTCATCAATATGCAGACCACCGATAACATTAAGGTATGCGTCATTAATCGAAAAACGATATCCGAGCCGCTTTTCAAGCACCGCTAAAATCAGGCACATGCGGTTATAGTCGATACCGTTTGATGTACGTCTCGGTGACGGATACGAGGTCTGCGTGACAAGCGCCTGCACCTCCGCAATTATCGGGCGAGTCCCCTCCATTACGCAGACTGCGCAGTTTCCCGATACCCCTACCGGTCGTCCGGCGAGAAGCGTCTCGGACGGATTTGAAACCTCGACAAGACCCTCGTCGCTCATCTCGAACATGCCTATCTCATTTGTCGAACCGAAACGGTTTTTAATAGCGCGGATTATGCGATACGAGCGAAGCTTTTCGCCCTCGAAATAGAGCACCGCATCCACCATGTGTTCGAGCACCTTAGGCCCTGCTATGCCGCCCTCTTTATTGACGTGTCCGACCATTATGACCGAAATGCCCTCGTTCTTCGCCTTGGATATAAACGCAAGCGCAGATTCGCGCACCTGTGTTATGCTTCCGGGCGCGGACGCAACGTGTTCATCGTACATTGTCTGTATCGAGTCGACTATAATAACATCGGGATGCACCTTGTCACACTGTGACATAATGCGGCGCACATTGGTTTCGGTTAGGACGTAGAGTCCTTTGCCACCGACTCCGAGACGCTTTGCGCGAAGTTTGAGCTGTCCCTGCGATTCCTCTCCCGATATGTAGAGCACCTTTCGTTCTCCGCCATCTCCGTGGCACAGCGAAGATGAAATCTGCAGAAGAAGGGTTGACTTACCTATACCCGGCTCACCGGCAAGAAGAACGACTGAACCGTGAACGAGACCGCCGCCAAGCACTCTGTCAAGCTCGCCCATACCGGTGGTCGCGCGGATAAATGACGGCAATTCAAGGTCATCAAAGGCTATAGCATCTGATTCATATTCAGGTGCAATGCGTTTTATTTTAGCAGATACCACAGAAGCAGTCTCAATAGGCGCATCGCCTTCTTCCATTGTATTCCATTCGCCGCAGGCAGGGCATTTCCCGTACCATTTTGCGGTGGAGTGTCCGCATTCACTGCATGTAAAGATCGTTTTAGATGACTTCATTTCACATCTCCGTATTAATAATTCTCATGAAATAATTATACACTATCATAGGCTTTGTGTCAATGAAAAATATAATCAAAAATATTTTTGAAAAAATTTCAAAAACCTATTGACAAACTTGATTCGATAGTGTATAATATAATAGTCGTGAGGAAAACAGCACGATATGCGAGAGTGGCGGAACTGGCAGACGCGCACGTTTGAGGGGCGTGTGGTTTACACCGTACGGGTTCAAGTCCCGTTTCTCGCACCAAACGGAGAGGATTTTCCTCTCCGTTTTTCTTTATCAAATGATACTTCCCACTTGACATTTACCGCAAATACATGGTATAATTTATATATTAATGTAAAAAGGAGACAGCACATGTCTAAAATCATATTAACCGGTGACCGTCCTACCGGCAAATTGCATATCGGTCACTACGTCGGCTCACTTCGCCGCCGCGTGGAACTGCAGAACAGCGGTCTTTTCGATAAAACCTATATCATGATTGCCGATGCACAGGCACTCACTGACAATGCCGACAATCCCGAGAAAATTCGTCAGAATATCATCGAGGTTGCTCTTGACTACCTCTCATGCGGTCTTGATCCGGCAAAATCTACCCTTTTCATTCAGTCGCAGATTCCCGAGTTGACGGAGCTTTCGTTCTATTACATGAATCTCGTTACCGTATCGCGCCTGCAGAGAAACCCCACAGTCAAGGCGGAAATACAGATGCGCAACTTCGAGACAAGTATCCCCGTCGGATTTTTCACATACCCGATAAGCCAGGCAGCTGATATCACTGCATTCAAGGCTACTACCGTACCAGTCGGAGAGGATCAGCTTCCGATGATCGAGCAGACACGTGAAATCGTACGCAAGTTCAATGACGTATACGGTAAAGTCCTTGTTGAGCCGGATGCACTTCTACCGACTGACGCCGCATGCCGCAGACTCCCCGGTATAGACGGAAACGCGAAAATGTCAAAATCACTCGGCAACGCTATCTATCTGTCAGAAACCTCTGCTGACCTGAAAACCAAGGTCATGAGCATGTTCACCGACCCCGATCACATCAAGATCACCGATCCGGGTAAAATCGAAGGCAACACCGTGTTCACCTATCTTGATGCGTTCGCCCGTGACGAGCATTTCGCGGAATTTCTTCCCGACTACGCAAATCTTGATGAACTTAAAGCTCATTATCAGCGCGGCGGTCTCGGTGATGTCAAGGTTAAGAAATTCCTTCTCGCGGTACTCGAATCCACGCTTGAACCGATTCGTGCGAAGCGCGCGGAGTATCAGAAGGATATCGCAGGCGTCTATGACATCTTAAAGAAAGGCAGCGACGTCGCACGCGAAGCGGCAGCGGCTACTCTTGACGAGGTCAAAGCGGCAATGAAGATAAACTATTTTGACGATGAAGCACTCATCGCATCTCAAGCTGAAAAATACAAGGCATGACAAAAGCTCGGCGGAAAAACCGCCGAGCTTTTTAGTTTATATTTTATCTTTCCATTTCGGAAAGGAGCATTTCCGCCGCATCAAGCACTGCGCGGTCATTTTCGTATGTGATCATTCGCCTTGCTTCAAGATATGAGCAAAGGCGGTATGAGCGGATCTCGGCTTCCTGTATCTTCACCTCGTCGCCGCTGAAACGTCCGAGGAAATACACCGACTCTTTTTTGGTGCGCGCAGACAGTGAATATTCGATTGATTTGCGAAAACCGTCAATAAGTGTTATTTCTACGCCGGTCTCTTCACGTACTTCTCGAATAGCAGTTTGCTCCTCTGTCTCGTACTTTTCAATATGACCTTTGGGAAGACCGCAATGACCAAGATTCATGCGTATCACAAGATATCGACGATTGAGTCCTTCTCCGGTAAATACAACCGCGCCGCATGAGCGCTCACGAAGACATAATATGCGAATATTGTCGCCGCGCTCCCAATAATCAACCGCCTCGGCTACTTCGTGCTGTGACCAATCGCGCTCCGCAGCCTCACCGACCGCAAGAACGAGCATAACATTATCATTTAATTTGTCGAGTATCACGCCGATCGCCTTGCCTTCAGCGACAGTACCGATATCATCGGACGGGTATATTACATACGCAGTATGTACAGAAAAGGAGCCTTTCCCGGCAAGAGTGACTGTTCCGCGCGCGACATTATTATGCTTACTGTAAATGCGTGCGGCATAGGAATTGCCAAGCAGCGTTTCGGCAAAGCTTCGTTCGGATTGCAGCTTTTGGCGCTGTTCCTCGGCATCGAATCTTCCTGCCATCATATCAACTCCCTTCCGTAATTGATTTATACAACACCATATTTTATAGTATACCACACATTTCGCGCTATTTCAAATAAAAACGAGAATATTTAAATAAACTTCACAATTTAACACATTTATAAAAGCAGCCGTCCCTTATTTTGGGGAAAGCTGCTTGAAGAGTGAAGATCGCCTCTCTATACTGTGCCGACGTTTCGCGGCGAGCACTGCGAATTTCATAGAGCTTTTTGTTGAGATTTTTCTTTTCAGCTTCAAAATCCTCATATTTAAGCTCCGATGCAGGTGTACCGCGTAGATCAGAGCGGATGGGGAAATCATCACCGAGGGGAGAAAGTGACTTTGGGGTATTGACATTTGGCGGCGTTTGTGATATAATGGTATCAGAAAGAACGCTAGCGGTGAGCCGAGCCTTCGTAGAAGGGATCGAGGCATCTTGCCCCCTCGGACTACCAGCGTTTCTTTCTATTTTTTTGCTGTATTTCGCCTCGAACTTTTCTTTTGACACACCTACCAACTTACTTACTATGAGCGAATTCCGTTCTTTAGAAGATACGGTCAATATACGAACGTATCCGTCATCAAGTTCCTTGTAAAGATGAATTTCCACCTTTCCGTTATACTTGTCAACACTCGTTACGCCATCAAATTCATCTAAATATTCCGGAATTCTGGCAAA
>JAFQVU010000128.1 GCA_017407885.1 Clostridia bacterium | reverse complement strand
GCCGCAATCGGCGGTGCGGCAAGCGCGGCACTGCTTTATCTTGACTACAAGGACGAGATAAAGTGGCGCAAGATTTTGGATTCAGCCGACATCGGTCTCGAGGATGAGCTTGATGATTTCGGCGAGTGGGACGGACTCGATCCGGTAGAATGCTACTGTGGCGGTGATGCATCCTGCGGCGGCGAATGTGAAAATTGCAAGATAGATTAATGATTACACGAAAAAAGGACGCATAAGCGTCCTTTTTTTATTATTCACCTTTTTCCATCTCATCGGTGACAGACTCGATTGCTTCGATCGCTTCGTCAACTGCATTTGCGATGTCGTCGGAGATTTCCTCACCGCAATCACAGCCGCAGCAGCACTCGTCCTCATCGTCGAAACGAAGCTCGCCGAGAAGATCATCGTCAAGCTCCCACGAATCACTGTCATCATACCAAGGATCAAGCTTCTTTGCGCGTCTCTTCTTGCAGATATTAAGAACAAGCAGTACAATACCCACAGCCGCAACGATCGAGGTTGTGATGATGAGTATCAGCGCGAGAGGGCTGAGTCCGGAATTCTTTCTTGAATTTCTCATAGCTTTGATACCTTCCTTTTCAAAAATAGTATTTCGTATTTTAATTATAGCATACATTGAAAAATTTTCAAAGGCTATTTTATGAAATAATTGTAAAGAGTTATGCGCCCGTGCGCTTGTTGCGCTTTTTTATCGCGCTCACATCGCGGAGCATCTTTATGCTGTCGCGCCACACGTTGACCTTACTCTCACGGTGATTGATTACCTTAACGGGCATCTCATATATCTTCGCACCCATGTTGTTCGCCTTTATGAGCACCTCAAAATCAAACGCAAAGCCGTTGACCTCGCAGGTCTCGAATATTTTATGCGCCGTCTCACGGCGAAATGACTTGAAGCCGCACTGCGAGTCGGTAAGCTTAAATCCTGCCGCGAGTGCAAGACATTTGATATATGTCTTCGACGCGAGCTTACGGATGAAGGTATATCCATCGTAGCCGTCCCCCGACAGATTTCGCGAGCCGATCACCACATCCGCATCGGGATGTGCGGTGAACATATCGACCGCCGATTTTACGACATCCAACCCGTACGCGAGATCGCAGTCAGTGAATATGATAATATCGCCAACCGCATTCATCACGCCGTGGCGTATCGCCGCGCCCTTGCCCTGATTTTTTTCATACCCGATCGCACGGATTCGCTCGTTCGGGAACGCCTCTACCGCCGCACGGCAATTATCGGTTGACCCGTCATCCGAGAACAACACCTCGTAATCGTCAAATGTCGCTTCCATATATTCGGAAACAGTTTTGAGGGTATCGTTTATAATACTGCTCTCATTGTACATAGGTATGCAAAGAGATATTTTCATATGTTCTTCCTCTGTTTTTAATTCTTTTTATAAACAAATATATCAAAATCCGCCGTGATCTCAAGATGGGGCAGCAAATCAAGCTTTGCCGTATCCTCTTTTGAGGTCTTGAAGGCATAGGGTGTCATCATAAAAAGATTCTTTAAATCCTCGCCCGCGCAGTCGAAGGTATAAGTAACGCTTTTGCGTGCGATTTCCGTGAATCCCGACGGCAGATCACGCCGTCCCTCGTTCTCGTATGCGTCGGCGTAGAGCGCTTGCTTCAGCTCATATAAGTGCCTGCGCCCCGCCGCGCCGACTATGAGTAAACCGCCGCGTTTAAGCACTCGCGCGAACTCACGCTCTGCAATCGGCGCAAACAGGCTCACCACCGCATCGGCAGATTCGTTTGCAACGGGAAGCTCGAATATGCTCGACACGCCGAAAAAGGCATTGTTGCCCTGCGCTCTCGCACGTTTTGCCGCTTTATCGCAGGCATGCTTCGACAGATCAAATCCGCAGACCGATACTCCGCGTGAAGCGATAATGTTTGAATAATACCCCTCGCCGCAGCCGGCATCGATTACAGTTTTTGCGCCTTCAATCGCTCCTGCCACCGCATCGGCAAACGGGCGGTAATAGCCCTTATCAAGAAATGCAGTTCGCGCACGTACCATATCTCGGTCGTCTCCGGCTGTACCGGATGCGCGAGTCAAGGTAACATAGCCGCTTTTTGCGATATCAAAGCAGTGCCGTCTCTCGCCGGAGCAGTAGAGACTGTTCCCGTTTTGTTCGAGCGGTGATGCGCAGAACGGGCATGAAAGGATATTCATTTGCTGTTTCACCGCCCTTTCACTGAAACGGACCTCGTAAGTCACTTTAATATATTATACAGCATCCCACCGCCACTTTCAAGCATATCGGTAAAAGTTTTACAGTTTAATAACATATCTTAATGACATTAAACAGGACGCCGCTGACGGGATGTCAGCGGCGTTTCGCTTTTATTCAACTTTCGCAAGATAAGCTTTCTGTTCGTCACTCAAAACTTCAAGTGAT
>JAFQVU010000127.1 GCA_017407885.1 Clostridia bacterium | reverse complement strand
CTGTGCGCGAGAAGAATTGTGTAGTCATCTCCCACAGGCTGAAGCTTTTTAAGCTCGGGCTCGAGAATTGCTCTTGCCGTAATCTTGGAATCCTCATCCTTTAGAATAAGCGCATCATCTATTCCGACAAGAGTGATTTTGTCACCTTGTGATGACAGCTCAACGCTCTCACCGCGAAGTACCGTTACGCCTGCCTCTCGGAGTTTATCACAAATCACGTCAGCTTCTTTCTTGTCTTGTTCATGATTTCCGGTTACAAAATAAGTTGGGGCAATAGCCGCCGCACCTCTTGAAAAGTCGATGCCAACCGATACATCTCCGTGGCGATAATCAACAAGGTCGCCTGTTATTACAATTATATCCGGCTCGACAGAGGCGAGCATATTCAAAAGTGTTTGGTTGTGCTCTCCGAATTCGGAGCAGTGCAGATCGGATATATGAGCGATGCGGTAACCATAGAAGCCTTGCGGAATCTTATTGTCGGAAACAGTAATTTCAGTCACAACAAGCGCAGAATTCCCCCACGATATAAACACCCAAAGGATTGCTGCGATCACAGAAAGACAAGCGATGATTATAACGTTTTTCTTTTTTAATCTCATCTAAACCTCACAAATTATAGATTAATTTTCAAGGAGTAAACTTATGTTAAACAAACGCGAAAAAGTAAAATCTGTGTTGTATGAAACGGGTATAGTAATACTTGGCGCGGTGCTTTTCTCTGTTGCCGTAAATATGTTCCTGCTGCCTGCGAATATAGTGCTTGGCGGTATGACGGGTATTTCTACCGTGCTGAATATATTTTTGGGCACACCGGTCGGTCTTATGATAATTATTCTTAACATACCGCTTGTCATTTTAAACACCTATTTTTTCGGTACGGGATTTTTACGCCGTACTGTTATAGGCATCGTAACAACTTCCGTTGCGACTGATATTCTTTTGTTTTTTCCGGTAACGACCACAGATCCATTAATTTGTGCGATACTTGGCGGTGTGGCAATGGGCGGTGGGATCGGCCTTATGATGACACGCGGCTACACTACCGGCGGTACAGATCTCATAGCATGCCTTATCAAGCTTAAACTGAAGAACGTATCTATAGGAAACGTCATTACAGTTGCGGATATTACTATAATTATCGGAGCATCGCTGTTTACAAAGGACTATAACGGTATTTTTTATTCGCTTCTTTGTACATGGGCGGCAGGAAGAGTGCTTGATTTTGTCATCTCCGGTTCACGCCGTGCCGGTCAGGCATTCATAATTACGGACAAGCCCGAGGGAATTGTCAAGCTGATATTTGAACGCCTCGACCGTGGTGCTACGGTCCTTGCGGCTACGGGGGCGTATACGGGTGAGTCAAAGAATGTTGTTATGTGCGTGGTGGCTAAAAAGGAGCTGTTTTTTCTTAAACAGATAGTCGCAGAGTGTGATCCTCAGGCGTTTGTTGTCATAGCCGATGCCGCTGAAGTGAGCGGAGAGGGCTTCCATACCCACGCTGTCGGTGAATCAAAACCGAGGAATAAAGCTAACTAAATTATACACGAATCCTATCTTAATGTCAAGTTTGGAGAGTTCCGAAGATTAAAATTAACAAAATCCCGCTTGTGTTATCATTGACGATATATTATAATAATATATAAGTCATAAATTCACCGCTGAAAGGAGAGGGCGTACGGATTTTTATGATTATCCGAATGCTGTTTTGAAAATATGGGCAAAAGATATAAACGTGCGCCGCACAGCGGTATTGATGAAAGCTATTGGGACAGACTTGACAATGCGGCAAAATTGTTTCCGTCCATAACCACCACCCGTTCGCCGAACGTATATCGACTCACTGCGGTGCTCTTTGACGAGGTCGATCCCGCGGTACTCCAAACTGCACTTGAAAAGGCACTGGAGATAATGCCGTCATTCGCACTGAAGCTACACCGCGGATTATTCTGGTATTACTTTGATGTAAATAATGAACGCCCCGTTGTTAAGCAGGAGCAGTCATACCCGTGTTTTCCGATCTACCGTTCAGGAGAGAAGGGATTTCTCTTCAGGGTTACTTATTATCACAAGCGCATCAACCTTGAAATGTATCATGCATTGGCAGACGGAATGGGCGCAGTCAGCTTTATGCGTACGCTTGTTTACTGCTATTTCAATGTGTTGAGCAGCGGAACGGTGCCCGAAGAGAATATCAGGCGTGAAGCCGATGCTTATATGCGCGATTTCGGAGAGGACAGTTTCCTTCGAAATGTGTCGGATTCGCAAAGTGACAAGAAAAGTGCAGAACGTGAACCGGATGCGTACCGCCTTGGCGGATACCGATATGACGGTACACGCCTTGGGGTGGTTTCAGCAAACATTGCCACAGATAGTTTGCTTGCGCTCGCTAAATCACACGGTGCCACGTTGAGTGAATATATATGTGCGCTTCTGATTTGGTCGATATACAACACCTCTTACCGCGGTATGGCTGGGAAACGACCGATTGCTGTAAGCATACCGGTTAATTTGCGCGGAATGTTTGAGTCAAGTACTTTGAGGAACTTTTTCGGACACATAAATGTTGGAGTGGTTCCGGGGCGCGGCGCATCTTTTGAAGATATACTTGAATTAACCAAGAAGCGCTTTTCGGAGTGTCTTACGAAGGGGTATTTTGAACGTCAGATTACCGAACATGTTAATATCGAGCGAATACCCGGTATTCGCTTTGTGCCGATATGGCTCAAAAACCCGATAATGCGTGCTGTATACAGCCGTTCGGCAAAGCGCTATACAATAACACTTTCAAACCTCGGCAGGATAACATTGCCGTCGATAATAGCGGACCGTGTTGACCGATTCGAGGTGTTAATTGGCGGCTCACAGACACATGTGAAGAAGGTATCGCTATGCTCTTACCAAAATAGTCTTGCGCTTTCTTTTTCTTCGACGGTTGATGATAATTCTCTTGAACAGTTTTTGCTTTCATATCTTTCGCGCCAAGGCATTGATATTACAGTATCCTCTACTGAGACATTGCCGCCTGAAAAGATGAGGCGCGAAAAGCCGTCAAAAGTTGAAAAAAAGGCTGAGAAGAAAATTAGGAAGGCTGAAAAAAGAGCCTCTCGCCGAAATAAACGCAAATCAAAAAAGGAGAAGCAATGAGATTTTGTGCGCACTGCGGGGTAAAGCTCGCAAACGATACTCCAAAGTGTCCGCTCTGCGACATGCATACGGAGAAGACAGACGAAGATTTTTCGCTTGACTATCCATATATAAAAAGCAGATTTACGCGCGGACTGCTGCTTCGGCTGATAACCTTTATTGCGCTTGTGTTCGTGGCGGCGAGCTTTATGGTAGATCATCTTGTACCAACGGGAAGTCCGTGGGCACTTATAACGGTTGCTGCTATTATATATGTATGGGCAAGCTCAATGAATATTTTGCGTCATACTCCCAATCCCGCATCGATAGCATTATGCCAGCTATTCGGTATCGGCGGACTTGTATTTTTCATTGATTTCTTTACGGGATTTCACCGTTGGTCGGTTAATTTTGTTATCCCGTTTCTTATCATTGGTGCGGCAGTTGCAACTACTCTTATGATACTTATTCGCCCGATGCGAAACCGGGCATATACAATTTACCAGCTTGTTATCGATGTTATTGGGATTTTGTCGGTGTTTTTGTGGATATTCGGCTGGTCGGATATCGAGTGGCCGGTGGTCACTGCATCGTGGGTGTCGGCACTGTGCTTTGCAACGATGCTTGTTTTTTCATACAGAAGAACGAGAAATGAATTAAAAAAACGCTTTCATATTTAAGCGTGTAAATATTTATTAAATTAAGGAGAATAGAAAAATGGTACAAATTGAAATGGCAGACGGCGGCATCATAAAGCTTAAGCTTTATCCCGATGTAGCGCCGATCACAGTCGCAAACTTTGAAAAGCTCGTTAAAGAAGGCTTTTACGACGGACTTATATTCCATCGCGTAATCAACGGCTTTATGATTCAGGGCGGCGATCCCACGGGTACCGGAATGGGCGGTTCCCCCGACAGCATAAAGGGCGAATTTGCATCCAACGGCGTTGTCAACAACCTCAGCCACACACGCGGAACGATCTCTATGGCGCGTACAATGGTAAAGGACAGCGCAAGCTCACAGTTCTTTATTGTACATGAGGATGCGACATATCTTGACGGAGAGTATGCGGCATTCGGCGTTGTCACAGATGGCATGGACGTGGTTGACCGCATAGCCGGCGTTGACACCGACATGCGCGACAAGCCTGTGAAGGATGTTGTGATGGCGAAGGTTACCATCATTGATGACGAAAAATGAAATAAAACAGCTGATGCATAACTTGCATCAGCTGTCTGTTTTTATGCCTTGCGAAGCTCTGTTTCGAGCCAGATAACACCATATTCAAACGCTTCGTAAAGTCCGTTTTTCATACCGAATTTTACGACTTTTTTATCTTCGGTGCTCTGTATTTGTATAAGGATCTGATCGGGGACATCCTTGTCTCCGACCTTTTTTGTCGTCATAATGCCGAGAAAGAGAATATACTTGTCCTCCATATTTCCGTAGCAGATCTGATTTCCTTCGCGTACAAGCGGCTTGCCGCGGTACATTATATATTTATCTTTACTGAGTGTACTCATTGCAGTCCCTCCATATCATGATATAATTACTACATAAATTCTATCACATTTTTTCATTTAATTATACATATAAATTGTAAATTATATTAATACAAGCACAAAAATGCAGGTAAAATATTCTCTTTTATACATAATGATTGACAATGCTGGAATTTTGGAGTATAATATATAGGTATATAAAATATTACCCCTTTATTATGAGGTACAAAATGAAATCAAATAGAATGAAAAATATACTCTGCCTTCTTCTTGCATCTCAGATGCTTGTCTGCGCATCCTGCGGTGCACTGCAAACGGGAAACGAGGCAGGCTCGGATGATACAAAAAACGATCCGTTCAATGTTGAAACGGTCACACCTCCTGAAACTGAACCGGTTACAGAAACAACAGCTGAAGATACTACTGCCGCGCCCGTGCCTAGTGAGCCGGATATAATCAATCCGCTGACCGGACTTGAAGCTGAGGTTGATTACGAAAACCGCCGTCCGCTTGCCATTATGATAAACAATATCAGGGAAGCTACCCCACAAGAGGGTGTTTCGTATGCCGATATCATGTATGAGTGCATAGTCGAGGGTGGGATTACCCGACTTATGATGGTGGTATCCGATTACGAAAATCTGCCTGTTGTCGGCTCGGTTCGCTCATCTCGTGAGTATTACCTTGACTTTGCCGCAAATCACGATGCAATATATATGCACGCGGGCGGAAGCAATCAGGCTTATGTTGAGTTGAAATCGCGAGGTGTTGACAACCTTGACGGTGTGAATGACAATGTTATATCCTATAAGTGCTTTTACCGCGATGCATGGCGCGAGGCTAACATGGGATACGTGCACAGCCTTGTGACTACGGGTGAACGTATCGTTGATGGTATTAAATATAAAAAATACGACACAACTCTCGCAGAGAATTTTGATTCTCCGCTTGATTTTGTGCCGTATGATACTGTACGTATTCCCGAGGGTGGGGATGCAAGCTATCTTCAGGTATCGTACACGGTGTCGCATCAGCCGTATTTTGAATATAACGAGAATGAGGGCGTATATTACCGTTGGCAGTTCCGTGGGGACAAGCATATCGACAAGACGGCCGATGTTCAGCTTTCCTTTGCCAACGTAATCGTTCTTTACTGCAAGACCGCAAGCACGAATGACAGCTACAAGCACATGGACGTTACCACCACCGGAAGCGGTGAGGGATATTATCTCTATGGTGGAAAATACGAAAAGATCACATGGGAAAAAGCCGATGAAGATACCCCTGTCAAGCTTTACAACGAGTCCGGAGAAGAGCTTCTTGTAAACCGCGGAAAGACCTTTTTCCAAATCTGTACCGTCGATATGAAGCCGTCCACTGTTATCCGTTAAGACTCGTCCTTGGTGCGCAGTCTCTCTCGGATTATGCGCCGCTTCAACGCTTTTGCATTGAAAGGTATAAGCGGATAAAGATAATTGCGTTTGCCGTTGACCGTTTTGTTTGAGGCGGCGAGAACGATTATCGCGATAAGTCCCACGATATAACCGATGAGTCCGCCTATGGCGGTTGCGGTGAGAAGAAGGATTCGCATGAATTTGAAGGCGTAGCCAAGCTCGTAGCTTGACTGCGAGAAATTGGCTATTGCGACAAATGCCATATAAACGATGACTTCGGGCACAAACCAGCCTATTTGCACCGCGAAATCACCGAGTATCAGACCGCCGACCACGCCGAAGGTGTTATTAAGCGAGCTTGGCGTGTTCATGGACGCGAGCTTTAGTCCGTCGAGGGCAAGCTCGATTATATATAGCTGCAAAAGTATCGGCATGTTGCATTCGGTATCTACCAAAATGAAGTTCAGCCAGTCGGGTATCCACTCTACATGAGTTATAAGCAGATACCATGTCGGCGTTAAAAGCAGAGTCAGCGCGAAGACGACGTACCGAAGAACACGAAGATACGAGCCTGTCAATGGGGGGAGATAGTAATCGTTTGTGTCCTCCATAAAATCAAGCAGACAGGTGGGCAGTATCATCGCTTCAGGAGAAGTGTCGGTCAGGATTATAACGCTCCCCTCAAGTAAATGCGCAGCGGCGTTGTCAGGGCGCTCTGTGTACCTGAATTTTGGGAACGGATCGTACCATCCGCGCTTTATTAAGCATTCCGCGAGACTTTGCTGACCGAGTGTGAGCGCGTCCGCTTTTATGGATTTGATTTTTTTCAAGACATCCTTCACATAGTCACTGTCAGCTTTCCCATCAATATAGGAAACCACGATATCGGTCTTTGACGTTTCGCCGAGCGTTATGCGCTCAAATGTGAGACGCGGATCACGTATGCGCCGACGTATGAGCGTTGAGTTTTGCTTTATAGTTTCGGTGAAGCTGTCGTGCGCTCCGCGCAAGACACGGTCATTCTCCGATTGACTGACGCTTCGCATGGGGTAAATGCGCGTGTCAATGGTGATGCCGACTGAATCTATTGAGTCGATGATGATTCCTACTGTGCCGCTCATTACGGCATAGATGAACTGATCGAGGTCGCGCTGTACCGTTGCCTCTGTGTGAGGCATATGACGTGCGGCGAATTCATCGGCGTCGGCTATTGTGTCTATATTCGGAAGCTCGGCAAGATATATGAACAGACGGTCAAGCACTGCGCTGTTGGCAAAGCCGTCAATAAAATAGAATTTTGCCCTGTGACCTGCAAATACTCGCTCACGTCCGACAAAATCGTAATTTTTGCCGATACCGAACACCGAGTCGAGATATGCGGCATTTTCTTCATATGTGGGTTTAAATGTGTGTTGTGGCATGTTAATTACCGTATCTTTGCGTGGCAAAGAGTACCTTGCATTTGAGATTTTTGGTTTATGCCATTATTATCTCCCACATAAGCCATTAACTTACATGCCAAAATACTCCAATATTCCGTTGTATATTCCAAGAGCAAACAGATCAGGCTGTGTGCTCATAAGTTCAGCATCTACGGGATTTGTGATATATCCCATTTCAATGAGCGCGGCTGGCATCTGCGTGCGGCGAAGTACATACAGTGACGGACGGGCAAATGTCCCACGATTCTGAAGTCCTGTGATGAGAGATAGCTGTTCCACTACATCTTCGCCGAGTCGGAAGCCTTCACTGCCTTCACGGTAAGCATAAGCTTCAACGCCCGATGCCGATGCATTTGTGTATGCGTTTGTGTGGAGACTTAAGAATATATCCGCCCCCCATTCGTTTGCGGCTCTGACTCTTGCCGCGAGGCTCGATGCGTTTGATGTGCCGAGTTGTTCTGTTGGGGAATTACGTGAAAGACGTGCCTCGAAATTCGGATTGTTGTTTAAAAGTCCTGCAAGAATAACCCCGATTTCATAGGTGATATCCTGCTCACGCAGACCGTTTCCCTCTGCTCCGGCGTTTGGATTTGTGGGGTTGTGTCCCTGATCTATAAATACCTTTGGCATATGTACCTCCAAAATATGATTTATACAGTATATTCAAAGAGAGCTTGTTAATATGAAAGAAATTCAACGAATACTCAGCTTTACAAGACGTGCGGTCGATGATTACTCAATGATCGAAGACGGTGACCGCATCGGAGTTGGCGTGTCGGCGGGTAAGGATTCGCTTACGCTCCTGCTTGCACTTGCCGAGCTGCGCCGATTTTACCCGAAAAAATTTGAGCTTGTCGCAATAACGGTAGATATGGGTTTTGCGGGAATGGATTTTTCATCTATAGCCGATCTTTGCCGTGAGATTGATGTCCCATTCGTCATCGTCCAGACACAGATAAGCCGTATCGTGTTCGATGTGCGAAAGGAGAAAAATCCGTGCGGACTGTGCGCGAAGATGCGACGCGGTGCGCTTCATGACGAGTGCAAACGTCAAGGCTGCAATAAGCTTGCGCTTGGGCATCATTTCGATGATGTGGTGGACACGTTCATGCTTAACCTCTTCTATGAGGGCAGGCTCGGTGCGTTTTCCCCCGTTACTTATCTGTCGCGTAAGGACCTTACTATGATCCGTCCGCTTATCTACGCGCAGGAAAAGGACGTGCGGTATTTTGTTAACCGCCATCCGCTGCCGGTCATACAATCCCCGTGCCCGGCGGATAAAAATACCGAGCGTGAGTCAATGAAGCAACTGCTCGCTACACTTGAGCGCGACAACAAGGGACTTCGCCACCGCATTTTCTGTGCAATGCAAAAAGCCGGTATCGACGGGTACAAGGAGACAAAATTGACCGTTTATCCCGACGAGGACTAAATTTTTGTATTTTTACAAAGGAATTTACCGTTTCCCCCTTTATTTTCACGACTATATGTGATATAATATTATATTAATATATTTGGCTCATCCTACTGGATGCTGTATTGGATAACCGTTGTCAAATTGTCGGAAAGCTCTTCAGCCGAGCCTGAGGGGGTGGTGGGGGACGCGGAGCGGCGTTTGAGCGCAGCGAGTCCCCACCCGAGCGCCGATGGTAGCGGCGCGAGTATTCAAACAACTATATAAAGAATTCAAAACAAAACTACAATCAAAAAATCCATCCGATCAGGAGAAAAAATATGTGTGGATTCGTTGGTTTTTCGGGAAAACTCGAGAACAAAAAAGAAATACTTAATAAAATGATGGGGCGTATCATCCACCGCGGCCCCGATTCCGAGGGCGAATTTATCGGGGACGATATCGCGCTCGGCTTTCGCCGTTTATCGATAATCGACCTTGGCGGCGGCTCACAGCCGATATACAATGAGGACAGCAGTATCGTTGTCGTTTATAACGGCGAGACCTACAATTTCATGGAGCTTCGTGAGGAGCTTATTGCCGACGGTCATGTGTTCACGACTGATACTGATACAGAAGTACTTGTCCACGGATACGAAAAGTGGGGCGACAAGCTTGCCGAGCATCTTCGCGGAATGTATGCTTTTGTCATATACGATATGAAAAAAGATATGCTCTACGGTGCACGTGATATCTTCGGCATCAAGCCGTTTTACTATTTCCGTACCCATGACGGCGACTACATTTTCGGCTCGGAAATAAAGGCATTCCTTGAACATCCGAAGTTTGTCAAAAAGCTTAATAGGGAAGCACTGCGCCCTTATCTTACCTTCCAGTATTCATCCCTTGACGAAACATTTTTCGAGGGCGTGTATAAGCTTCCGCCCGCGCACAGCTTTACACTGAAACTCGGCGGCGGTGAGACTATGGAGCTTGCACAATACTGGGACGCCGATTTCACCGAAATCGACGGTGATTTTGATAGATACGTTGACGAGATCGACCGTACCGTGCATGAGTCCGTCGAGGCTCACCGCATCAGCGATGTCAAGGTCGGTTCGTTTTTGTCGGGCGGCGTTGATTCAAGCTACATTACCGCATGTCTGATGCCGGATAAGACCTTTTCTGTCGGCTTCGCGTACGATAAATTCAACGAAACCGATTACGCCAAGGAGCTTTCGGACAAGCTTGGCATTGAAAATTACCGCAAAATGATTACTGCCGACGAGTGCTTTGACAATCTCTCTGATATACAGTATTATATGGACGAACCACAGTCAAACCCGTCCTGTCTGCCGCTGTATTTCCTCGCAAGGCTTGCTCGCGAGCATGTTACTGTAGTTCTCTCGGGAGAGGGAGCTGACGAGATATATGCCGGATATGAGTGGTACGATGAAGCCGGAGTAATGAAAAAATACAAAAAGCTACCGAAGTTCATACGTGTCGCGGCGGCTGCAGTGGCGAAACGTCTGCCTTACTTCAAGG
>JAFQVU010000126.1 GCA_017407885.1 Clostridia bacterium | reverse complement strand
TCGAGCGCCCATTTGCACTTTCCGAACTCCATGAGTTTATTGCTGATGTTCAGGAAAGAGCCGATGAGGGTGAATACGAAGAAAATCAGCTTATTATTTCATCTGAAGATAAAACGGTAAGCTTCGGGGACGCGGTAGTTAAACTGACTGCGCGTGAGTTTGCACTGCTTGAATATTTGCATGCACGACCGGGGGAAACTATAAGCCGTGCGGAGCTGCTTCACAATCTTTGGAGAGATGAAAGCGCACGCGATACAAACATAGTAGATGTATATGTACGATTCCTGCGCTCGAAACTCGATGAGCCGCTTGGACTTCGCTTGATACGCGCTGTACGTGGCGAGGGATATGTTTATGCATACGAAAACTTCGGTGCGCGCGCAAAGGAAGCACAGAGACGGAGCAGTGCAGATGCAGAGAAAAGCAGTGATGAGGAGTAAGTCTGAAAATAAATTTTCAGACTGCCTTTTGTGGCATTATCCCGGTCTTCGACCGTGATTTTGCTTCCCAAACCATGCCCCAAGAAGGCGAGAAAGGACGCTTTTGCGCAACAAAAGCGATGGTCATAATTATAATGAACAATCAATTTGATTTAATGATAGTAAATGCACGCAGAGTCAAGATGACAAACGGAAGCAGTGAGGTTTGCGCGGTTCTCGTGAAGGATGGTAAAATAGCCGCTGTTGTACCGCGTGCTAAAGCGGACGAATACAGCGCCTGCACTGTCATCGACGGCGGCGGAAAATATATAATTCCCGGTATGATCGATCTGCATGTACATTTGCGCGATCCGGGATTTGAGTATAAAGAGGATATTATTTCAGGCTCTAAATGCGCGGCTGCTGGTGGAGTTACATCTGTGTTTGCGATGCCCAATACCAAGCCGGTAACCGACAGTGCCGATGTGCTTGGATATATACTTGATAAGGCGCAGAATGCCGATTGTCGCGTATTTCCGGTTGCGGCGATAACCAAGGGACTTGAAAGCGGCGAGCTTTGTGATATGGTTTCGCTTAAAGAAGCAGGCGCGCAGGCGTTCTCGGATGACGGAAAGCCGGTTATGACATCGAAGCTCCTTTATGAAGCGATGAAGATAGCCGCTGAAAACGATCTTCTTATTATGTCACATTGCGAGGATATGTCGCTTGCAAAGGGCGGTGCGATAAATGAAGGTAAGATCTCTCGCATGTTGGGACTGTCCGGTATTCCAAGTCTTGCCGAGGATGTTGCAACAGAGCGGGATATCATGATCGCCGAAGCGACGGGGGCGAGACTTCATATATGCCACGTTTCCACGCGCGGCTCGCTTGATTGCATACGTCGAGCAAAAGCACGCGGTGTCCGCGTTACGGCGGAGACCTGTCCGCATTATTTTTCTCTTACCGATGCCGATGTGATATACTACGGCGCGAATGCGAAAATGAATCCCCCTCTCAGAGGTGCCGACGATGTACGCGCGGTTATTGAGGCGGTAATAGACGGAACTATCGACTGCATTTCGACTGACCACGCACCTCATTCAACCGAAGAAAAATCGGGAGATATTAAAACCGCTCTTAACGGTATAATCGGTCTGCAGACGTCATTCGCGGCGGCATATACAAATCTTGTTGTGCCGGGACATATCGATCTCGCACGTCTTATTGAGCTTATGGCGGCAAGCCCGGCGCGTATCACCGGACTTGACAAGCTTGGTCTCGGTTCGCTTGAGGTAGGCTCACCGGCGGATTTCGCGCTTGTAACGCTTGGCTGTGAGAATACAGTCACCAAGGAATCGCTCTGCGGTAAGTCAACTAATACACCGTTTGTCGGAATGACCTTCGGTGCGCGTATTGATGCGACTTATCTCGGCGGCAAATGCGTTTTTGATATAAATAACTAAACTATATATTTTGAAAGGAATTATCACCATGTCTTTTGAACCGTTAATTGAAAAAATCCGCGCTAAAAACAATCCGACTGTTATGGGACTCGACCCTGTGCTTGACTACATTCCGCAGTATATCCGCGACAAGTCGGTGGCTGAATACGGCGACACTTTTAAAGCTGCAGGAGAAGCAATATTTGAATTCAACAAGGGACTTATTGATGCAGCGGCAGAGTTTGTCCCCGCGGTAAAGCCGCAGTCGGCATTTTACGAAATGTACGGTATTGAAGGTCTTATCGCGCTTGAACGTACGATTGAGTATGCAAAAGCAGCAGGACTTTACATTATACTTGACGTAAAACGCAACGATATCGGCTCTACTGCAGAGGCGTATGCCAAGGCATTTATCGGGCAAACACAGCTCTTTAATTCAAGCGCAAAAGCAACCCCTGTTGACTGCGTTACCGTAAATCCTTATCTCGGTATCGACGGAGTTAAGCCGTTCATTGATATCGCCGCAGAGAACGATAAGTCTATGTTCATTCTCGTCAAGACCTCGAATAAATCCTCGGGAGATTTCCAGGATCTTGAAATCGGTGATTCCACGCTTTACCGTAAGGTTGCGGCAAAGGTCGAGGAATGGGGCGCACCTTATATAAGCGAGTCCGGCTACAGTCCGTGCGGCGCGGTTGTCGGTGCCACTTACCCGAAGCAGCTGACCGAACTTCGCGCGGCAATGCCTCATACTTTCTTCCTTATTCCCGGTTACGGTGCGCAGGGCGGCGCTGCTAATGATATCATCGGTGCATTTGATAAAAACAAGTCCGGCGCGATTATCAATTCCTCTCGTGCACTTATGTGCGCTTACAAGAAAGCGGGCGATGATGGTACAAACTTCAAGGCATGCACACGCGATGCTGTAATCGCAATGCGTGATGACATCAATTCTGTGCTTTAATCAACTTTGAAAGGATACACAAATGCAAACATTAAAGGATAACGGTAAAATAATTCACAACCGACGTATTTCCGATGCGGCGCCGCTCTATGATATGCTGATTGAATCCCCCGATATTGCAAAGACTGCACTCCCGGGACAGATGGTACATGTTATGTGCGGTGAGGGAACAACGCTTCGCCGTCCTATTTCGATTTGCGAGACTGTCGGTGACTGCGTGCGCCTTTGCTACGAGGTGCGCGGAAAGGGAACGGAGTGGATGGCAGAGCGCCGTGAGGGAGAATACATAAGCCTTCTTGGCCCTCTCGGACATGGATTTACAGTAAATGATGGCGAGCGTGCACTGCTCGTTGGTGGT
>JAFQVU010000125.1 GCA_017407885.1 Clostridia bacterium | reverse complement strand
TCGAAAGGAGATACCATGAATTTCTACCGCCGCAGACCGCTCGCCCTCATCATCAGCTTGTGCTTGTTTGTAAGTGCGATCTCCTCACTGATTTCCGGAAACGCAAAGGTGATTCTGATCGCCGTATGCGCTATCGCCTCATTGCTGCTAATATTGCTTATCGAGCATCAGAAAGAAAAGCTGTTCTGCAACATTCCGCGAGTGTTGTTCGTCACAATCGCATCGGCAATGATAATGTGCACTCTGCTTATTTCATACGTCTATTATGACATCTACGCAGCAAAATACGATTCGCTTGACACAGACCGCATCCGCGCAGTTGTGACCGAGGTAGAAAGCTGTACAGCATACAACTCCGTCTACGTCGTAAGACTCGAATCCTGCAGCGGCGAGCCGTCACGGGCGAAGGGACTCATGTACACCGAAACCGCTCTGGCGCTCGCACTCGGCGACATAATTGAAGCCGAGGTCGATTTCTGCGAGCTTGAAGAGTTTCACGAAAGCTATGATACACCGCGTACCGCCCTGCTGGCGGACGGGTATGTTTTCACCTGTCAGACTGCCGGAACAGTTGAAGTTACCGGAAGCAAAGATTCACCCGATATATGGTTTGCAAGATTGCGTGATGATTTCAGCGCAAGAATGTCAATCTATCTTGACAGAAATGCCGCGGCTCTCGCCGATGCGCTTCTTCTCGGAGAACGCGGCGGACTCGGTAAGGTTCACCGTGATTTCACATACATCGGTATTACGCACATTTTGGCGTTGAGCGGTCTTCACATCGCTATTCTCTGCGGTGGACTTACAAGGCTTCTTAAACGGCTCGGTTTTGGCAAAAAGCCGCAAACTGCAGCAGTGTTTCTTTTTCTCCTGTTTTACGTGTCGCTCACCGGATTTCTGATGTCCGCTGTCCGCGCGGCAATCATGCTGATGCTAACCTTCACCGCATCCGTTATAAGCTCGGGCGCCGACCGCGTGACGGCGCTTTTTGTTGCCTGCGGACTTATTGTTTTCACCTGCCCTGCCGCCGTATTCGATGTGAGCCTGCAGCTTTCGTTCTTCGCAACTCTCGGCGTTCTTTTAATGTCCGATTCATCGGCAAAATTATTCAGCGGAGAAAAGGGAGTTCGTTCTCTCCATCATCCGCTGCTTCGATACCCCGTAAAGCTGATCCGCGGGATTTTCGTTTCTATCGGTGCAACCATGTTCATCCTTCCGCTTCAGTGGCTCTATTTCGGCGAGATCTCTCTTCTTTCTGTACCGGCTACAATCATTATGTCAATAGTCTGCGAGGCACTGCTACTCATTTTGCCGATACATCTCATCTTATCGCTTACCGGTCTTCATTTCATCTGCGGAAGAATCGGATTTATAGTAAGCGCGCTCTCAAAGCTGTGTACCGACACCGCCGATTATCTTGCCTCATTTTCTTCCCTGATATCACTGCATTACCCTTTCACCCTGCCTATAATAATACTTACAGTCTGCGTCATTATATGGATGATGGCAAAGAATTTTCCAAGCTGGCTTTGGGCGCTGATTCCGTTCGGCGCGGCAGCTATTGTTTTTCTTTTTGGGGTAACGGCATACAATACCGCTTATTATGAACGTGCAACGCTTAACTATATGAGCGATTCAACCGGCGATATAATCGCGGCGATATCCGAACGGCAAGCCATTATAATTGACGTAACCGACGGCTCCCGCGGTCTTATGTACGATGCACGCCAGCATCTTTCGGAAAGCGGCGTGACCGAGATCGACACGCTTTTGCTGACTCATCTGCACCGCCGCCATACAAGCTCGGTACGTGCGCTTCTCAAGAACCGCATCGTTCACCGCATGATAATACCGCTCCCAACGGGCGAATACGACAAATACATAGCGGACGAGCTGTGCGATATAGCCGAGGAGTATGGTGCCGAAGCAATACTCTATTCACCGAGCGAGGATACCGATATAATCTTCAACGGTCTGAAGCTTACCTTACCCACTATGATAATGACCGAGCGTTCGGAAAAGCCGCTCAGAACGTTTCAAATAAGTTCTCGCGGCACAACCATCTCTTATATCGGAGCATGCGCATGGGAAAGCGAGTATCTCTGGGATATCACGGGCGACGCCAAACATCTTATCTTCGGTTCGCACGGACCGAGTATAAAAAAAGCAGCGAATCTTGTGTTAAGCGACAAAACCGAGTTTATCTGTATATCTTCGGAAGAAGTCGGCGCAATGCTTTCGGGATGTTTTTCGGATTTTGACGGCACAGCAATAGTTGATAACGAGCTTTTAATTGTCATTGATCCGTAAAAATACGGAATTTTTTAAAAATTCACACTATGTTTGTTGCTTTTGGTGCATAATAGGTGTAAAATTATATTTAAGAAATATATCCCTCTGTTCCCTGATGACAGAGGAGAAAGCGAGCTGTATATGAGCCTTATAACAAAGCAAATTGCAGACGGCATAAATCTTACTTATGTCGAAACCGATAAATTCAAAACGGGCATGCTGTCCGTCAACTTCATCGCACCGCTCGATTCTGCGAGCGCGGCAAAAAATGCGCTTATTCCCAACATCCTTATGCGCGGCTCCGTTAAATACCCGAACATGGCACAGATAAACAAAAAGCTTGACTATCTCTACGCATCCAGTCTCGCGGCACGCAATATGAAGCGCGGCGAACGTCAAATCTTCGGAATCAGCGCAGGCATGATTAATTCCGATTATGCAATGAACGGCGAGGATCTTGTAATTGAAGTCACCGATGTTCTCGGAGATATCCTTTTAAACCCCGTGACCTGCGGTGAAGCGTTTGATGCGGCATACACCGAAAGCGAAAAGCGCAATCTGATAGATGCTATCAATGCGAAGATAAACAACAAGGCTCTGTACGCACGTCAGCGCTGTATCAAGGAAATGTGCAAGAACGAGCGCTTCGGTCTCGATGAAACGGGGACTGCCGAGGAAGTCGCGGCGTGCACCGCCGAGAACGTATACGCGCAGTACAAAACCGCGCTCGAGACTTACCCTGTTGAAATATTCTTTGTCGGCAAATGCGATATAGATGCGCTTGCAGACAAGCTGACCGAGCTATTTTCGGGTATAGAGAGAAAGCCCATCGCCATGCCGCAGACCGAGATAATCCGTACCTGCGATAAGCCGAAAACTGTCGTAGAGGATATGCCGGTCAATCAGGGCAAGCTGACTATCGGCTTCAGAAGCGGAATCACCGTTTTCGATGCAGACTATCCGGCGCTGATGATGTTCAATGAGGTTTTCGGCGGCGGCGTCACCTCGAAACTCTTCATGAACGTGCGCGAGAAAATGAGTCTTTGCTACTACTGTGCGAGTGCGCCCGATGCGGCAAAGGGACTGCTTATCGTGGCAAGCGGCATTGAGGTCGCAAACCGCGAGATAGCAGAAAAAGCCATATTCGACCAGCTTGACGCGGTAAAGCGCGGTGAGATTTCGGACGATGAAATAACAGGCGCTCGTCTCGGACTTATCAATAATTATAAAGAGCTTGCCGACAGCGCAAGCGGACTTGAGTCCTGGTATATCGGACGCCGTCTCGCCGGACTTGACGGTGCTCCGGAAGATATGATAGAAGCGATCGCCGCGGTTAGCCGTGACGATATCGCCGCGGCGGCAAACAAGGCAACGCTCGACACGGTTTATTTTCTCAACGGCACACTGAAAGGAGCGCAGACAAATGCTTAACGTAACAACCAAAAGAAGCGAGTTCCTGCGCGAGGAATATTACAGCTTCAAGCACAAAAGCGGACTTGATGTATATGTTTTTCCGAAAAAACTTTCGACTTCATACGCCCTTTTCGCAACGCGCTACGGCTCGATAGATTCAAAATTAAAGCTTTCGGGCGACAAGGACTTCACCCCCGTCCCCGACGGTATCGCGCACTACCTTGAGCACAAGCTGTTCGAGAACCCGAACGGCGAGGATACCTTCTCGCGATACGCAAAATACGGCGCAAATGCGAACGCCTACACGAGTAACACCATGACGGCATATCTTTTCTCCTGCACATCCAATTTCAAGGAATCGCTTGAAATACTGCTCGATTTTGTCTCAACTCCCTATTTCACCCCCGAGACAGTGCAGAAGGAGCAAGGCATTATAGCGCAGGAAATCCGCATTTACGACGACCATCCGGCGCGCAGGCTATACCAGATGATGCTCGAGGCGATGTATGAAAAGCACAACGTCAGAATAAACGTCGCAGGTACGGTTGAGTCGATATCTCACATCACCGCGGATATTCTTTACGAATGTTACCGCGTGTTCTATAACCTCTCCAACATGATGCTTATCGTCTGCGGCGATGTCACGGTCGACGAGGTAAACGAGGTCTGTGACAAGGTGCTGAAAGAACAGGCACCGGTCGAGATAATCCGCGACTATCCCGAGGAAAAGGCGGAGGTCTATATGCCGCAAGTCGAATGTGAAATGCAGGTATCAAAGCCGCTCTTCGCAATCGGCATCAAAGATGTTGATATCCCCGATGACCCGATGGAGCGCATGAGGAAGTCCGCTGCGATGGAAATTCTCAATGACGTGCTTTTCGGCAAGGCGGGCGAATTTTACAACAAGCTCTACGAGGAAGGGCTGATATCCGGCTCGCTCGATGTCGGCTACGGCATCTGCAAGAGCTATGCTAACAACTCCATCTTCGGCGAAGGAAGCGATCCCGACGAAGTCTTCGCGCGCTTCAAATCATGCGTTGAGGATGCGAAGAAAAACGGTCTTTCCCGTGACGACTTCGAGCGTTCAAAGCGCGCACTGTACGCGGCGATGATACGCTGGTTCGACAGTACCGAGGATATCGCAAACAACTTCCTGCAGTTTAAGCTCGATGACGGCGATCTTCTTGACTACGCCGATGCAATGTCAGGCGTGACATACGAAGACGTGAGCACACTTCTTGACAAGGCGTTCAAGGACGAGTATTACTCACTCGCTGTTGTAAAACCGCTCGGAACGGAGGGAAAATAAATGCTTACGACATTTTTAGCTAACATCCCCGCACCGAACATCATATCCTTCCCCGGACTTGGCATCGGAGATTTCAAGCTCAATCCCGTTGCATTCCGCATCCCTTTGCCGTGGACTGACGGCGGAAGCCATCCAATAATGTGGTACGGCATAATCATCGCGCTCGCAATGATCATCGGCTTCTCGGTTGCACTCAAAAAAGCGAAATTCGAGGGAATTAAGAGCGACGACGTGTTCGACCTTGCGATATACCTTATAATCTTTGCAATGCTCGGCGCACGGCTCTATTATGTATTAATGAAACCGGAAGATTTCAATTCGCTTTCTGATATAATCGCCGTGTGGAACGGCGGACTCGCTATCTACGGCGGTGTCATCGCCGGTGCGCTGACGATACTCATATTCTCGAAAATCAAAAAGATAAAGACTGCCAAGCTGCTTGACATCGCAGTGCCGGGACTTATAATCGGTCAGGCAATCGGACGTTGGGGCAATTTCTGCAACGCGGAAGCACACGGCACAATCACCGACCTGCCATGGCGTATGGGCATTGCCGAGGGATATTGGATAGACTTTGCAAACGGCGAAGCCGCATTCGGTAACATGTACTACTTCCATCCGACCTTCCTCTACGAGTCGCTTTGGAATATCCTCGGCTTTATTCTCATAATGAGTTTCTATAAGAGGAAGAAATATGACGGACAGCCAACACTTTGGTATTTCGTATGGTACGGCTTCGGAC
>JAFQVU010000124.1 GCA_017407885.1 Clostridia bacterium | reverse complement strand
GTACTTTGCGTACGCAATGCATAGAAAGGGGAATATCATGGGGGAGATATCTGCGGCAACGATAATCATTTCGGTGGCTCTTATGCTGATGGGCGGATTTGCAATGACTCGCCTTACAAAGCGGCTTCATCTTCCGAATGTTACAGCTTACATAGTTGTTGGTGTTCTTCTGGGCCCGGCATGCTTTAATGTTGTTCCGCAGTCGATTATTGAGGGTACGGAATTTGTGTCGGATATCTCACTTGCTTTTATAGCATTTGGGGTAGGTGAATTTTTCAAGCTGTCTGCTCTCAAAAGGTGCGGTGCGGCAGCGGCAGGCGTTACTCTTATCGAAGCGTGCATCGTTTCGACGGTAATGTTCTCGGTTATGTATTTTCTGCTCGGACTTGATTTTTCGCTGTCTGTAGTGCTCGCATCCCTTGCCGCGGCGACTGCTCCGGCATCGACGATGATGACTATTCGTCAGACACGTGCACGGGGTGGATTCGTTGATACTCTTCTGCAGGTCATGGCGTTCGATAATGTCATAGGACTTATCGCTTACAGTGTTGCAATATCCGTTGCACTTGCGGCGACCGCAGGCGGATTTGATGGGGCGGCGGTGCTTGTTCCGATAGGAAAAAATCTTGCCGCAGTGGTACTCGGTGTTATGTTTGGCGCGCTTCTTAAACTTTTTCTCGGAACGAAGCGTTCGACTGACAACAGACTTATAATATCTGTTGGTATTTTGTTTGCATTCTGCGGAGTGTGCGCGGTCCTTGATGTCTCTCCATTGCTCGGATGCATGGCGATAGGTACGGTTTACATTAATCTTACCGGCGACGGTAAACTCTTTTTGCAGCTTGCATACTTCAATCCGCCGCTGCTGCTTATATATTTTGTCCGCTCGGGACTGAACTTTAATTTTGCGGCTCTTACTCACGGCGGAACATTCGACGGAGTACCGCTTATCGTTATCGGACTTGTATATTTTGGTGTTCGTCTTGTAACAAAGTACGCCGGCGCTTTTGTCGGAAGCGCGTTGCTTCGTAGACCGCCCGAGGTTCGTAAATTTTTAGGACTTGCGCTGATACCGCAGGCAGGCGTGGCAATCGGTCTTGCGGCACTCGGTGCCCGTTCGCTCGGAGGAGAGGTCGGAAGTACGCTTGAAACGGTGATCGTCCTTGCGAGTATCCTTTACGAATTCGTTGGTCCGCCGCTTGCAAAGCTGTCGCTGTCCCTTTCAAATTCGATTGGCGGCGAGGATGTTCCGGAAGCGCCGCCGCCAGATGCCGCGGAGCTTATTGACAGAATAAAGAAAATACGCGAGGAAAATGCGCTTACGCTTCCGCCGATTGGCGCGGAGGAGAAAGCTTTTACCGAGGCGGCAGAGGAACAGGCAATGTCCGCACGCCCGGGACTTTACAGGGACAAATTCCGCCGTTGACACGTCGGTTTAATTATTTGGAGGGAACATTATGATATTATTTCAAATCGGTGATCCGATAGTAAAGCTGATCGGCGAATGGGCGGCTGAACTGACACTCGGATCTATACTTATCCGAATTGCGTTGACAGTACTGCTTGCAGCATTTATCGGTTGTGAGCGCTCAAGCAAACGCCATTCCGCAGGACTTCGCACATTTATGCTTGTGTCGCTTTCGGGATGTTTTGCAATGCTTACGGACGTTTATCTGATGAGTGAGTATGGATCAGCATTCCCTATTGTCAGCACTGCCGCTGTAATAGGTTCGGCGATAATCAGCTCAAATTCAATACTTTACAGCTCGAAAAACCAGATAAAGGGACTTACTACATCTGTTGGACTGTGGGCATGCGGCGTTATCGGTATCACCGCCGGCGCAGGAATGTACGGCGTAACTTTGATTGGATTTGCGGCACTTATTTGCTGTTTGTCTCTCTTTCCAAAATTTGAGGCATATCTTAAAAACCGTTCGGATCACTTTGAGATACATCTTGAGCTTTCGAGCCGCCGCGATCTTCCGGATTTTACGGCTGCTATACGCGCGCTTGGACTTCGCATTGACGACATTGAACCTAATCCCGCGTACCACAATTCGGGTATATCGGTTTATACAGTTTCGCTGACTGTGGTTGGCAGGGATCTCAAAAAATACAAGACACACCGTGAGATTATTGAAGCCCTCGCTTCTCCGGAGTATGTGCGATATATAGAAGAACTTATGTAAAAGAATCCGGCTTGCATTGCAAGCCGGATTCTTTGATTTTAATATCATAACATACTGTACTCGCATGTAAACTGGCGGACAGTTTTTCTGTATGAGAATATAAACATTATGAGAAGTACCGAGGATGTGAGTATCCACGACACGGGGTAAATGAAAAATACCGTTGAAAGAGTGTGATATTCTGGAATCAGGAATACTGTATTTACCCATACTATACGCAGAAGCACCGAGCCGAAAAGACTCACAAGCATGGGAAGAAACGACCGTCCGAGCCCACGGAGTCCCGATGTTAACACGTCCATTATTCCGCAGGTGAAATACATCTTTCCGATATAGTTCATTCTGAGCAGTCCGGCTTCGAGCGCCTCTGGAGAATCAACAAACATTCCGAGGAGCGTTTTTCCGAATATTGAATATATTATCGCAAAAAATACTCCGACTGCAATTACACAAGCCTGACCGAGAAGCTGTGAGTTTATTATGCGCTTATGGTTTCGTACACCAAAGTTTTGCGAGGTAGATGAGACGACGACTGTAGTCCATGCGTTCATGGCGACATACGCGATACTTTCAATTGTTGCCATTGCTCCGCTTCCCGAAATTGCAGCATCGCCGAATACGTTTATAGAGGATTGAATTGCGATATTTGATACTGAAAATAGTGAGGTCTGGAGACCTGCGGGAAGTCCTATGCGAATAATCTGAAGAGCGATGGATTTGTCGAGAGCGAGTTTTTTCCACTCGAAACGCATCGCGCCTGTTTCACGAAGCAGACAGCGGATTATCAGTATCATAGCAAGTGTCTGGGATATTACCGTGGCAATTGCTACGCCTGCAACATCAAGCTTAATTACTGTTACAAAGAGGATGTTGAGCAGCACATTGAGCACTCCTGCGAACATGAGATAATAGAGGGGGCGTTTGGTATCGCCCACAGCACGGAGTACCGCGGCGGCATAGTTGAAGATTATCGTCGGTGTGATGCCGAGGAAGTATATAAACAGATATGTTTTTGAAAGCGGCAGTACGTTGTCCGGAACATTCATTGCCTCAAGAAGCATAGGCGCGAAAATCAGTCCTATCACTGTGACGAGTATGCCTGCGATAAGGGAAATAACGAGAGATGTATGTACGGTTTTTGAAAGATGGCTATCATCCTTTGCACCGAAGAACCGTGCGGCAAGAACATTTGAGCCAACGGAAAGTCCCATGAGAAGACCCGTCAAAAAGGCGCAAAGCGAACCGGTCGAGCTGATTGCGGCAAGGGATACATCTCCGCAAAATACACCGATTATTGCCATGTCTGCGGCATTGAAGAGTGTTTGAAGCATGTTTGCCAGCATTACCGGTATGGCGAAACGCAGAAATTTCGGAAAAAGTGCGCCTTCGCACATATCTATTTGATTTGAAGACGTTTTTTTAACGGCAGTACTCATTATCAAACCCTCCGAATTTGCAAGCACAATTCACTGATTATATTGTATTCTTTTATATCATCAAAGTCAATGGGTAAAAAGCAGAAAATAATAAATTCCACTATGTTAATTTTGGATGAATTTCAAAATTTGTATTGCGTACAGGGAAGGGCTGTGATATAATTATTGTGTGGGTTAATTGAAAAAACAATAATTGTATTATCAAAGGAGCTTCTAATGGAAAACAATCATATTGAAACGCTGATGTCTTTTTTAAATGTTCCGCTTGATTGCTCCGATACTGTATTTGACCGGTTTGCGGCTCTTCCGGGAGCGGTTATCGGTGTGGGAGATAAACCGCTCGAAAGGTATGTCTATATCCCGGGAAAAAGAAACGATAGAGTTGTTTTGGTGTCACACATAGATACGATATGGGACAAGGCATATACCCGTTCATTTTCGGGGGAGCGAGAGGTGAAATTCACTGACGGCGTATTCAGCAGTTCGATACCGGAGTGCGGCATAGGTGCTGATGACCGCGCCGGATGCGCGATGCTGTGGGAACTGCGCGAATGCGGTCACAGTATACTTATAGTTGACGGGGAAGAGCACGGTAAGATTGGTGCGAGATATTTGAAAAAATCAAATCCAAGGCTGTTTCGTGAGCTTAACCGGCACAAATATATAATTGAACTTGATTGGGCAGGGACGGATTCGTGCCTTTATAATCAAGTGGACAACACAAAAAGATTTAAAAAGCATATAGAAAAATCAATAGGATTTGTCGATGCGAAGGCATCAGGCGGAACGGATTTGCAAATACTATGCAGGAATATATGCGGAGTTAATCTCGGAATCGGGTATCATGGTCAGCACACGAAGGATGAAAGCTTGGTGCTGTCCGAATGGGAGAACACGTGTAATAAGTTGAATGAGTTTTTGGCAGAACCGCAGCACAGATTCCGCTCATACATATTGCCGCCGTATATTCGTTTCGCAAAATTATGCATAAATAAGCTGCTTCGTATTTTGAAAATAAAAAAGGACACGGTATCATCGAAAGGGAATACAAAATGAAACAAAAACGTAAAACAAAAATAGTTTGTACAATAGGACCGGCATCGGCAAATCCGGAGACAATACGCAAAATGATCGGTGCGGGCATGGACGTGGCACGTCTCAATTTCTCTCATGGGGATCACGAGGGGCATAAACATATTGCCGATATGATAAAGCAGGCGCGTGCCGAGCTTGGTTCGCACACTGCACTGCTGCTTGATACAAAAGGTCCCGAGATTCGTATAGGCAAGCTTGCGGAACCGGTAATTCTTGAACGCGATGCGGAATTCAAATTGGTATTTGACGATATTATCGGAGATGCCACGCAGGTTTCGGTAACATATAAGGAACTGTGGCGCGATGTCAGCGTTGGAAGCCGAATCCTCATTGATGACGGTCTCATTGAGCTTCGCGTTACCGAGACTAACTGCTCGGGAATTACCTGCCGCGTTGTCAATGGCGGAAGAATATCAGACCGCAAGGGCGTTAATGTGCCGGGAGTAAAGCTTTCGCTTCCGTTTTTATCGGAACGCGATATTTCCGATATTGAGTTCGGAATCGCCGAGGACTTCGATTTCATTGCGGCGTCGTTTACGCAGTGTGCTGCAGATATTGTAAGCATACGTGATCTGCTTGAACGCAATGACTGCCACAACATACGCATTATTGCCAAAATAGAAAATGCGGCAGGCGTTGAGAATATTGATGAGATAATCAAGGTTTCGGATGCTATCATGGTCGCGCGCGGAGATATGGGTGTTGAGATACCGATGGAAGATATTCCAATCGTGCAGAAACGCCTCATTTCAAAAGCTTACAGCGCAGGCAAGCCTGCGATTACAGCCACCCAGATGCTCGAATCGATGACAAAAAATCCCCGTCCGACTCGCGCGGAGATTACGGATGTGGCAAACGCTATATATGACGGTACTTCCGCGATAATGCTTTCGGGCGAGACTGCGGCAGGAAATTATCCGGTTGAGAGTGTTGCTATGATGTCGTCTATCGCAATACGCACGGAGAGCGATATCAGCTATACCGAGCGTTTTTCGCGCCTGCAATCCGGATTCTCGAATGTTACTACCGCTATATCGCATGCGGCGTGTACGACGGCGAACGATCTTCGCGCTAACGCCATTATCACGGTAACAAAATCAGGACAGACTGCGAGAATGATAAGCCGTTTCCGTCCGGAAACGCCGATAATCGGATGTTCGCCGAGTGACAAGGTCTGTAGACAGTTGTCGCTTTCGTGGGGCGTTTCCCCGCTTCATATTGAAGAACAGACAACGAGTGATGCGCTTTTCGATCATGCACTCGACTGCGCTTATGGAACCGGTCTTGTTGATTACGGCGATCTTGCGGTAATTACAGCCGGACTTCCTCTCGGAGTTGCCGGAACGACCAATATTGTAAAGGTGCAGATTGTCGGTGACGTGCTGACAAGCGGTACCGGAATCTCGGCATGGGGCGTTGAGAGTGTTTGCGGAACGCTCTGCGTCTGCAAAGATGAAGATGAAATGCGCCAGAAATTTAAGGGCGACGAGATACTCGTAATTCCGTCAACCTCTAACAAGGTTATAGACCTGCTCCGTCATGCGCGCGGTATTATTTGCGAGATCGACGGCGACGATTCCCACGCCGCGATAGTGGGACAGGCGCTTGGTATACCTGTAATTGTCGGCGCGCTCGGCGCAACGCGAATACTCAAAAACGGCACAACGGTTACACTTGATGCAAAACGCGGTATGGTATACTGCGGAAGATGAAAAATGAGTACAGCGAGCAATTTAACGCTCTCTGTACTCATTTTATAATATCAGAACAACAATGTAACAAAGAGATATATGCAAAACAGCATCAGCGACAGATTGCCGCCACATGTGAGCAGAAGATACACTGCCGTGAGCCACAAAATACCAAGCGTAATGCAAGATACAATATCAACAATCATCGGCATGTGTTTTGGTGATATGCTTATGAGCAGGGTTTCAAGTATACATCCGCCGTCGAGTGTGCGTATCGGGAGCAGGTTGACTATGGCAAGCGAAAGCGAGGCATTTGCGAAAAAGACAGCTTCGAGGGGCGGAGTGGGAAGAATAAAAACAACCACCGCACACAGTATATTTGCCACCGCTCCGGCGGAGAATACGGCGATATTTACTAAAGCGGTACGGCTATTACAAGGAGTACGTATCTCCGCGCCGAATACTGTTATCTCAATTTCGGATACTTCCATACCGCTCACAAGCATTACCGCAATGTGTCCAAGTTCGTGGCAGAGTGCTGCTGCGAGTGTAAGAATAGATAAGAGGCTTTTGTCAAGAATGAGAAGAGCTATTATAAAAACGACTGTCGGCAGTCCGATTTTGATACGCGGATGCTGTCTCACCGGATCGGCGGTGTAACAATCGGGGGCAGAAGCTCACTTGTACCGAGAGTGTCAGCCGGCGCTGCGGTCGGTGATCCGCCTGTGAATATGCTTTCTTTTGAGAGTATATTTGCCTCTGAATATGTACTCACAGCTGAGTCGTGCGCGGATGTATCTTCGATAAGGTCGTACAGAGACACAGCAAGCTCGCCCCCACCGACAGTATGCAGATTGTACGCGAGGATGGCGCCTGATGTTGCGAACAGGGTAAGCGCAAGTATGACCGTGTCAAGTTTAGGATGCTTTTTCATATAAAAGCTCACTTTCCCGCCCGAGTCGGACGTGGTTGATGTTACTACGGTAAAAATATATTCTTTTATCATACAATATATTCCATGCAAATAGCATAAGAAAAGAGCTGTCTCGCTATAACGAGACAGCTCCGAATCGCTGTTATTATTTAATTACCTTTGCAAAAACAAGTATCTGAATGATGATTCCTGCGAGGACATAAATCTCGATAAGTGAGCCGAGAATGCCGACTATCAGACCTATGATTAAACCGATTACCGGAATCCATCCTGTAAGAAGCGCTGCAAGAGCGATAACAAAGCTTGCTACGATTCCGAGAACTATGTAGATGAGAATTCCGACGATAAGATTGCCTATGCTGTCGGTACGCTTAAACGACAAGGGGAAGAATTTCTTTAAAGTGTCCATTTCATATACTCCTTTTATTAAAGATATTTTGAAAATGCATGTAGCCTTTACACTAACTATTATATCATTTTATAAAGAATGTGTCAATACAGTTTGTCGAATTTTTGCCCTTAAAGTCGAAATAGCCATGCAGTGTATTTTGTCCTATGCTTGACATTGTTTCGATAATCAAATTTTGCGCCAATGGATGCCCCTCAAACTTAATCCTGCAATAAAAAGATACCGCCGCAGGCAATGCGGCAGTATCTTTTTTATTTAGTTACGCAACAGTAAACTCTGCTGTAAACTCAACGTCATTTACTTCAATAGTGATCATATACTTACCTGCTTCGAGTGCATCCTCGAGTACAAGCTCGAAAGAGAACACGTCGCCGGAGAGTACATTTGCTTCGAGTACAGTAGCTTCAATTGCCTCATACTTGTTTGTCTCGGTGTTGAGCTTTGCAAGCTCGGTCATTTCAAAGCTGTCAGCTTCTTTTAAAGCATCAAGTGCGCTTACAGTGATCTTGCCTGCAGCGTAGCTTGCGCCAAAGCGCGCATCGCCGAGAAGGATTACTGCGCTTACCTTACCGTCCTTGGTGAGAAACTCAACGTTGCCCATGAAGGTGTCTGCAAGGGTGATTTCGGAAGTTGTCTGATCAGAGAGAAGCTCGGTGAACTTCGCGTCTGTTGCTATACCGTAGGTCTCGCCGCCGATGGTGATTGTGGTTGTGGTGTAGCCGGAAACAACGCCGCTTGCAATGGATGCTTCGGTGGTGGAGATGAATCCGTCGATGTCGGTGAGGTAGTTCTTGCCTGCCTCAAGAGCCTCGCTCTTGGAGTACATCTGCTCTACTTTACCGGTCGAGAAGTCGAGTGCGATATAGGTGTTGTAGATCTCATCGCCAATAAGCTCTTTACCGATAAGCTCAAGTACCTTTACGCTGCTCTGTGTAGTTGCAAGATCGCCGATGGAGCCGTCGGAGACATACAGGAATCGAAGAGTCTCAACAGAACCGATCTCGTTGTCAAATATAGCTGTTACGGAAGCACCGTCGTTTACGGTGATCGAAGAGCTGTGAGCACCCTTGATAACGGAGATGGTGCTGCCGGTGTTTATGAGAGTGAGAGTTTTATCGTTCATTACGAACTTAATAGCTGTTTCGTCAGCGCCGGTGGAGCTTACGGAATCTGCACTGCCTGCAGAGATGGTGTGATGCGAAGCGGACTTGGTTATTGTGGTGCCGTCTGCCTCGTCGATGGTGAATGCGATTTCATCGTTGCGTGAGCTTGACTGAACGAATTCGCTGTCGCCCGAAACGATAACGCCGCCGCCTACCTTCTTAGGAATGAGTGTGTAGATGCCGTCATCGTCTACGGTGTAGCGGTATACGTTGCCGACGGTAACACTGCGTCCGGTGACGAAGATAGTTTCGGTTGCACCGTCAATGAGCGCTTCCATAACGTAACCGAACTTGCCGTCCGAGAATACGGGGGTGGTTGTGCTCTGTGCTACGAGATACTTGGAAGGTGCGCCAACAGATGTGGTGGAATTCTCAAGTGCGAGTATCATGTCGCCGTATACGACCACACGAACGCTCTCGCCTACAGAAAGCTGTGCACGGATGGAAGCTGCGGTTATACCGAGCTTCTCGTTTCCGAGAGTGTAGGTCTTGCCGCCGATAACTGCAGTTTCAGCAGTGAGACGGGTGATCTTGCCTGCTTCGGTTATAGGAAGAACTGCCGCAAGCTCAAGGGACTTGTTGCCCTCGTTGAAGTAGTAGAGAACATGGTCTCCGCTCTTAGCCTCGCTCTGGTTGATGAGAGTGAGGTCGGTTTCCTTCATGCCGCCTGCAAGGTTTACCTTGCCGTTCTTTATTTCAAGCTTTCCGAATGCGAAAGGCTTGATTATGAGACGGTCTGCGGTGCCGCTTTCCTTATCGTTGAAGATAAGCTCTGCGTCAAATGCGCCGAGAAGTGCGGCGAGGTCTGCGTTAGTCTTGATCTGTGCAAGAGATGCGTCGCTGTCATATGCATAAACAAGAAGCTCGTTTGCGTTGGTAGCAAGAGCATCGGAGAGAGTCTCAACGACCTGATACTTAACGCCTGCGATCTCGATGTGAGCATTGTCCTTGCCTACTGTTATAGTCTCTGCAGGAACAGTCTTGCCAAGCTCGGTGCAGCCAAGTACCTGTACAAGCTTTGTCTTGTCGTCGCGCTTGTAAACAAGTCTGAAGTTCTTGCCGAGGTGCTCGTCAGCCTCACCCTTAAGACCAAGATCTGCATAGCTTATGGTGAAGAAGCCTTCCTCGGTGTGGACAGTTACGTAACCGTCCTTTGTTACGGTGTCAACGCCTTCAAGTGCGAAGTCGTTGGTCGCAACTATAACGCTTTCGTCAATGGTGTAGCCGAAAACGCGCTCGATGATTGTGGTGGATTCGTAGAAGGTCATACCGTTGGATGCGGTACGCGGGATGAGATATTCCGCGGTGAGCGCATTGTAGAGTATTGCCGCTACCTCGGAGCGGGTAAGCTCCTTAGTATAGGAAAGATCCTCGATGCCTGCATCAAGATCAAGTCTTACTGCAGCATCAATGTAGGTCCAGGGATAACCGCCGTCCATCTGTATGGAGCTGTGACCGAGTGCACGTACGAGCATGGTCATAGCGTCCTGAAGGATGATTCCTTCAGTCGGCTCGAAGGTGGTGTCTGTGGTACCGATGATGTATCCCGAAGCGTTTGCCCATGAAAT
>JAFQVU010000123.1 GCA_017407885.1 Clostridia bacterium | reverse complement strand
TATCGCACCAACCTTGCACATCTGTGTGCAAAGACCGCATCCGGTACAAAGCGTAGCATCAATACGCGCCTTGCCATCAACGATGGAGATACACGGACAACCGATCTTCATGCACATCTTGCATCCAACACACTTATCTGCGTTTACAGTAAGCGCAGGCTCGCGCTTAACATACTTGAGAAGTGCGCAAGGACGGCGGCATATGATAACAGACGGACACTTCGCCGCAAGTTCTTCCTTAAGAACTGCCTCGGTTGCCTTAAGATCATTCGGGTCAACGATGCGGATATGAGCTTCATCGACTCCCGCCGCTTTCGCGATATTCTCAAGCATGATTCCGGTTACCGGCTCACCCTTTAAAGTATAGCCTGTGCATGGATTCTGCTGATGTCCCGTCATGCCGGTAATGCTGTTGTCAACGATAACAACAGTAGAAATGCCCTTGTTGTATGTAATATCAACAAGTCCGGTAATACCCGAATGCATAAAAGTGGAGTCGCCGATAACCGCCACGCACTTATCTTCCTCACCGCGCACCTTGGCAAATCCGTGAAGTGCGGATATTGAAGCGCCCATGCAAAGGGTTGTATCCATACCCGCAAGCGGCTGTGCGGCACCGAGAGTATAGCATCCAATATCTCCGCTTACATAAAGTCCGAGCTTCTTAAAGAGATAGAACACGCCTCTGTGCGGACATCCCGGGCAAAGCACCGGCGGACGTACAGGAATATTGTCTTCAAGGGTGTAGCAATCATTCTTCTTGTTAAGAAGTATGTCGGAAATAAGCTCCTGCGAAAATTCTCCACATATTGGAAGAAGATTCTTACCATCGCACTTGATTCCGAGCGCTTTTACATGAGTCTCGATGATAGGATCAAGCTCCTCAATAACGATAACGCGCTCATACTTCGCCGCAAAATCAGCGATGAGACGTTTCGGAAGAGGAGTAACCATACCGAGCTTCAGATAAGAAGCGGTATCGCCAAACGCTTCAAGTGCATAGCAGAATGAAGGACCTGCGGTAATGATACCGATCTTGGCGCCCTTGTTCTCTATGATCTTATTGAACGGACAATTTTCTGCAAATTCAGCAAGCTCTGAAAGACGCTCTTCAACGACCACATGACGTCCGCGAGCCATCGCAGGCATCATAACGTGCTTTGCCACGTTCTTCTCGTAGGGCTTAACCGGTATCTCAACGCGGTCAGCTGTTTCAACAACAGACTGCGAGTGTGAAACACGGGTATTAAGGCGAAGAATGAACGGAGTGTCAAACTTCTCCGAGTAATCATATGCAAGCTTTGTAAATTCAAGACATTCACCCGAATCGGACGGCTCGAGCATCGGAAGCTTCGCCGCGATAGCATAGTGACGGCTGTCCTGCTCATTCTGCGAAGAGTGCATACCGGGGTCATCGGCAACGCCAATGACAAATCCGCCGTTAACTCCCACATACGAAGTAATAAACAGAGGGTCAGCGGCAACATTGAGACCAACATGCTTCATTGCACAGAAAGAACGTCCGCCACCGATAGCCGCACCAAGCGCCGCTTCGAGAGCAACCTTTTCATTCGGTGCCCACTCCGCATAAACTTCATCGTATTTTGCCACGGCTTCGGTAATTTCGGTACTCGGTGTACCGGGATAACTCGAAACGAATCGCACGCCTGCTTCATAAAGTCCGCGTGCAACCGCTTCATTTCCAAGCATTATTTTTTTCATTTTAAATTCTCCAAAAATATATTTATCGACTTAAAATCACTTTACGCGATTATCTATAACTCTCTTTGCCTTGCCCACAAAGCGCTCAAGCGACTTCGGCTCAACAAGATTGATCTTCGCATCAAGTCCGAGTACGGTCTGCAGCTTATGGCGTACCTTTTGCTGAAGATTTTCAAGCGATGTGAACGAAGTAAGCAGACTTGCATCCGAAACCTCGATGTTTATCTCGAATGTGTCCATGTAATTTTTTGTTCCAAGCACTATCTGATACTGCGGACCAACCTCTGGGATGCTTACGAGCACGCTTTCGATCTGTGTCGGGAATACGTTGACGCCCTTGATCTTGAGCATATCATCAGCTCTGCCGAGCGGCTTATCCATACGCACATGTGTACGTCCGCATTCACACTTATCGTAATGCAGGCGGGTAATATCCTTTGTACGGTAACGAAGGAGCGGTATACCCTCTTTGGTGAGAGTGGTCACAACAAGCTCGCCCTCGTCCCCTCTCGCCTTAACAGCACCCGTTGCGCTGTCGATAACCTCGGGAAGAAAGTTGTCCTCGGCAAAATGCAGACCGCAACGGTAGCGGCATTCGCCCGATACGCCGGGGCCGCAAAGCTCACTCATGCCGTAGTTATCAGTTGCAAAGAGATTCCATGCCTCTTCGACCTTTGCACGCATTTCATTCGAGCATCCCTCCGAACCGAACAGTCCGAGGCGGATTCCGAGCTCACGGCAGTCAATGCCGTTATCACGTGCAACCTCTGCTCTGTAGAGCGCATACGAAGGAGTTGAAACAAGCGCTGTTGTACCAAAATCCTTCATGAATTTAAGCTGTTTCTCGGTGTTTCCCGTAGATGTGGGAACGACCGTCGCACCGATGTTTTCAAGTCCGTAATGAAGTCCGAGCGCACCAGTGAACATACCGTAACCGAACGCTATCTGCACGATATCATCCGAGGTAGCACCTGCCGCAACGACAAGTCTTGACACACAGTCTGACCACATTTTAAGGTCATTTTTCGTGTATCCGACAACGGTAGGATTACCGGTAGTGCCCGACGACGCATGAAGTCTTACGATCTCGCGCTTATCGACAGCGAAAAGTCCAAAGGGATATGTATCGCGGATATCATCCTTGGTAGTATATGGGATATACTGTATATCGGAAAGTGCGGTGATTTTATCCGCGGTAATCCCCGCCTCATCCAGCCGTTTTTTGTAGAAAGGAACGCGATTGTAGCAATAATCAACAATATTCTTGAGACGGTTGAGTTGGAGCCGTTCAAGATCGGCTCGGTCCATAGTATCTATTTCTTCTTGCCAAAACATAATAATAAACCTATCCTTAAAAAATAATATCTCATATTATTATAATATAAAATATCTTCCGTGTCAAGAAGAAATGCAGTTTTTTCACCAAAAATCACTATATTATCTAACCGCAAACAAAAAGGAACTTATATCCTAGTGAATACAGTTCCTCTTTATTCGTATAATCAACTTATAAATTCAAATTCAATATCGTAAATATTAACCGTGTCTCCGTCCTCGCATCCCTTTGCGGTAAGTGCGTCGATGACTCCGCTCGATTTGAGAATACGCTGGAAAAATGCAACCGATTCTCTGTCACCGAAGTTAACGGAATCAATAAGCTGCAGAAGCCACTCGCCCTCAACATGATAAACACCGTTGATATTGTGTACGATGATCTCGCGTTCTCCATCCTCCGATATTTCGGGAAGAGGTGCTTCTTCCGATTCGTAAATCGTCAGCGGCGGCAGATCGGATAACATCTCCGCAGTGCGCCACATAAGCTCGTCCACTCCCTGCCGTGTCGCGGCGGAAATATAGAAAAGCTCGCATCCAAGCTCATCCTTGATGTATGCCTCAAGCGCGGAGAGATCAACCAAATCGGGATCGTGCGAATCCACTTTATTCGCCGCGAAGATCTGCGGTCTTGCCGCAAGCTCGGGCGAATAACGCTCAAGCTCGGAATTTATCTTTTTGATAT
>JAFQVU010000122.1 GCA_017407885.1 Clostridia bacterium | reverse complement strand
TACTTCTGTGCGGTATTTTCCGTCTCGGAAAGCTGGTTTCGCTGATACCGCGTCCGGTAATTACCGGTTTTACATCGGGCATTGCCGTCATAATCGCGCTCGGTCAGGTTGACAATTTCTTTGGCACCGTATCAGAGGGTGAGACCGCGATTCAAAAGCTGGCTTCGTATGGCACGCTCGGCTTCAGACCGCATCTTTGGACACTTGTGCTCGGACTTATTGTTGTGGCGATAATGGTAATATGGCCGAAGAAGTGGAACGCGAAAGTTCCGTCCTCACTCATCGGTATTATCGTTTCTACTGTAGTCTACGTAATATTCCGTTTTGACGGTGTTGCAACAGTCGGAGAGATTCCGAAGACTCTCTTTTTGTCAGACAGACTTTCTTTCTCCGGACTCAATTTTGATATGATCATGACTCTGCTTCCGTCAGCACTTACCGTTGCGGCGCTTGGCATGATTGAGAGTCTGCTTTGCGGTGCATCGGCATCAAGAATGAAGAACGAACCGTTTGATGCGAATACCGAGCTTGTCGGGCAGGGAATTGGTAATATCCTCATTCCGTTTTTCGGCGGAGTACCGGCAACAGCGGCTATCGCGCGTACAAGCGTAGCTATAAAATCCGGCGCGCAGACTCGTCTGACTGGTATATTCCATGCACTGTGGCTGCTTGCGGCGATGTTTCTTCTCGGAAGCGTAATGGCTCTCGTGCCTATGTCCGCACTCGGCGGTGTGCTTCTTGTCACCGCATGGCGCATGAACGAGTGGCACGCGATTAAGTACATATTCAAAAAGAAATTTATCGGCGCCATCCTGCAGTTCCTTATCACTATGATTGCTACGGTGGTATTTGACCTTACCGTTGCAATTGTCATTGGTATTGTATTCTCACTGATGGTATTCATAAAGAATGCGGCGCATATTGATGTTTCCTGCGCAGAGGTTGATAAAAACCGTCTTGCGCCTCGCGGAAAGCTCGGATGCGGTCATGACAACAGCGTTGTTGTATATGTCACCGGCGATATTTTCTTTGCTAATATCGGTAAGCTTTCCGGTAAAATTTCGGAGCTTTCGCAGTATGATGAAATCATAGTTTCCCTTCGCGGAGTGCCTGAAATTGATATCAGTTCGGTTGAAACGCTCGGTGAACTGGCGGGGGAATTTAAGGCAAGCGGCAAACGTATGGTATTCTGCGGTATGAATGATGCTGTTGCGAAGGTGTTTGAGCGCAGTGGTATTCTCGATGATCTTGGCGAGGGATATTCATACGCGACTATCGACAAAGCGCTTATTGCCGGTGGTATTGCATGTGCCGACACCGCGGAAGCCGAGTGCGAAAATCAAGGAGCAATAGTGTGAAAATAATGCTTAATCCCGACAAGGGAATTGGAAGCATTGATTTCACCGACAAACACTAATTTACAAAAAAGCACGAGCTGTATGCAGTCAAACTGCGCACAGCTCGTATTTTTGTTCAGTAAACGACAAAATTATATTTTGCCTTCTTTTATAAGATGCTGTTTTATCGCCTCAAGCGACTTGTCGCTTATATCATGCTCAAGCCGGCAAGCATCCTCTGATGCGGTGTCATTGTCAACGCCGAGTGAAACGAGAAGTTCTGTAAGTATCGTGTGGCGCTCGTATATCTTCTCCGCGATCTCACGTCCGCGTGTGGTAAGATTAAGCGTGCCGTCTGCCGCCATAGTTATGTAACCGCCGCTTTTGAGAATACTCATAGCGCGGCTGACGCTCGGCTTTGAGTACCCCATGCGTTCACCGACGTCAATTGAATGTACATTAGCGTTGCTTTTAGAAAGAATATATATAGTTTCAAGGTACATTTCGCCGGATTCCTGAAGCCGCATTGAAAAACACCTCACAAAATTAAAATTCATTATTACTATGATACCATATAAATGTGAATATTTCAAGTATCACATGATTTTTGAAAACAAAGAGTGAAAATCGAAAAAACTTTTCTCGGGTATTGCAAAAGTTGAAAAAATTTGTTACAATAGTATAAGCGGATATTTTCGCGGACTGGAGATGTTGTAATGGAATTGCTGCGTCGCTTATATGCTCCTGACCATATGTTGAAACCTGCTCAAAAACTGCAGGATAGGTACAATACAGGGGATTTTTACAAAAATTTTATTAAGGTTGCATGGCCTGCTACCATGGAGTCCGTTCTTCTCGGACTTGTTAATTTTATTGACTCAATAATGGTCAGCACGCAAGGCTCGACGGCTGTTGCGGCGGTTGGACTCACAAGTCAGCCGAGATTTATTTTCTATGCGGTATTTTTTGCGTTCAACATAGGTGTTACAGCGATAGTGAGCCGTCGAAAAGGCGAAAATGACCGCGAGGACGCTAACCGTTGCCTTGCACAGGCGCTTTCGCTTTGTATGATACTTGGTGTTATACTTGTTGGTACGGCGATTTACTTCGCCGAGCCACTGCTTCGTTTCAGCGGAGCGAAGGATGATACGATCGGTATGGCGACGACGTACTTCCGTATAACAATGATCGGCATGCTATTTACCTCGATAAGCTTGATTATCAATGCGGCACAACGAGGGTCCGGTAATACACGTATCTCGATGACGACCAATATGACAGCGAATATCGTCAATTGTGTATTCAATGCACTGCTTATAAATGGACTGCTCTTTTTCCCTAAACTCGGTGTCACGGGTGCGGCAATTGCTACCATGCTCGGAAATATCACTTCGTGCGCTATGTCCGTATATTCAGTCTCGCATTCAGAGCGTTTCCTGCATCTTCGCCTATCGTCACTTTTCAAATTCCAGAAAAGAAATCTTTTGCTTATCTTCAAAATATCAAGCTCCGCTGCTATTGAACAGGTATTCATGCGATTCGGTTTCTTCATCGTTGCTAAAATGATAGCAGAGCTTAGCACAGTAGATTTTGCGACGCACACTATATGTATGAGTATAGTAAATCTCTCGTTCTGCTTCGGAGACGGTCTCGGTGTTGCGGCATCCTCACTCGTCGGACAGAATCTGGGGAAAAAGCGCCCGGATTATTCGATTGTATACGGTAAGACCGCACAGCGGATCGGATTTTGCATTGCGATACTTTTGATGCTTCTGTTTACGCTTGGCGGAGATATGCTGATAAATCTCTTTATGACAAAGGATGAGCCGGAAGCTGTTACTATAGTGAGTGTGGGCGTTAAAATACTCATGATTCTTGCAGTA
>JAFQVU010000121.1 GCA_017407885.1 Clostridia bacterium | reverse complement strand
CATGGTGCCGCGAGCTTTCTGGGAAATGCGGTCTTCCGCTCATATGTACCTGTGCAATGGATACACTTTCGGGACAGCTTAATGCTCTGCCGGATGTGTTCTATATAAAAAACGCAACCAAGCAAATATTTTAGCTTTATTTTAAAACGGAGGAGATATAATGAACAAAGTAACTTTCAATGAAGATCTTTGTAAAGGCTGCGGACTCTGTGTTCTCGCATGTCCGAAGAAGATTATCGCGCTTGACGGTGATAAGCTCAATAAAAAGGGCTATCATCCCGCACGCATGACCGATATCGAAAAGTGCATCGCCTGCGCTATGTGCGCGACAATGTGCCCCGATGTAGTTATTAAAGTCGAAAAAGACGTATAAGTTAAGGAGAAATAAAATGGCTAAAAAAGTACTTATGAAGGGTAACGAGGCTATCGCGGAAGCGGCTATCAAGTCCGGCTGCCTGCATTTCTTCGGCTATCCGATCACTCCTCAAACGGAGATTTCAGAATACATGGCAAAGCGTATGCCCAAGGTCGGCGGACTTTGCCTTCAGGCGGAATCCGAAATTTCCGCAATCAACATGATCATGGGCGCTGCAGCAGCAGGCTCACGCTGCCTTACCTCGTCATCCTCTCCCGGAATCTCGCTCAAGAGCGAGGGTATTTCCTACATAGTCGGATGCGATCTGCCCTGCGTTATCGTAAACGTACAGCGCGGCGGCCCCGGTCTCGGCGGAATTCAGCCCTCACAGCAGGACTATTATCAGGCAACCAAGGCTAACGGTCACGGCGATGAGCATGTGCTTGTGCTTGCCCCTTCGTCCGTTCAGGAGATGGCACAGCTTACAAGTGAAGCGTTTGACCTCGCTGATATTTACCGTATGCCTGCTATGATCCTTGCCGACGGTGCACTCGGTCAAATGATGGAGCCGGTTGACTTTGATGTTATGTCAAAGCGTGAGGTTCCCGAAAAGACTTGGGCGACCAACGGTACAGGCGGCAAGCGTAAGAAGAATATAGTAAACTCCCTCTTCCTCAACCCCAACGAGCTTGAGGAATCCGTGCTCGCACGCTTCAAGCGTTACGACGAGATCGCGGAAAAAGAAGTCAAGTATGAGGAATACAAGTGCGATGATGCTGATATAATCATCGTTGCATACGGTATCACTTCTCGTATCTGCAAGACTGCTATCGCGGCGGCACGTGCAAAGGGTATCAAGGTCGGTCTGTTCCGCCCCATCACTCTTTGGCCGTATCCGAAGAAGCAGCTTGGCGCATACGCTGACAAGGCAAAGCATTTCCTCGTTTGCGAGCTTAACATGGGTCAGATGGTTGACGATGTTAAGGTTGCAACCGAATGTAAGAAGCCCGTTTCGTTCTTCGGACGTACAGGCGGTGTTATCCCCTCTCCCGACGATGTTCTCGCTGAAATCGAGAAGATCTCGGCATCCCTTTAATCAAGGAGGCAAACTGCAATGGTAGTATTTGATAAACCGAAATCTCTCTCGCCCGTGCCTTTCCACTACTGCCCGGGCTGTACACACGGCATCGTACACAGACTCGTTGCCGAGGCTCTTGATGAGCTTGAAATCTGCGACAAGGCAGTTGGTATCGCACCTGTAGGCTGCTCGGTATTCGCATACAATTACTTTGAGTGCGATATGATCGAAGCCGCACATGGACGTGCTCCGGCGGTTGCGACCGGCGTTAAGCGTACACACCCCGATAATATCGTATTTACATACCAGGGTGACGGCGACCTCGCCGCTATCGGTACTGCGGAGACCGTACATGTCGGCGCAAGAGGCGAAAACCTCACTATAATCTTTATTAACAACTGTATCTACGGTATGACCGGCGGCCAGATGGCTCCGACCACAATGCCCGGTCAGGTTACCACCACCTCTCCGTACGGACGCGACCGCCGCATTCAGGGTTCGCCGATCCACGTATGCGAGATGCTTTCCACTCTTGACGGTGTTGCATACGCGGAGCGTGTTGCTGTAAACACTGTACCGAATATCAAGAAGGCAAAGGCCGCTATCAAGAAGGCTTTCCAGAATCAGATCGACAAGAAGGGACTTTCCATTGTCGAGGTTCTCTCCACCTGTCCTACCAACTGGGGTATGACTCCCGAAGCGGCACTTGAGTGGGTAAAAACCGAT
>JAFQVU010000120.1 GCA_017407885.1 Clostridia bacterium | reverse complement strand
GTCGAAGGACTGCGCATATGTACGGCAGGCGGAAAGGATCATTTCCATGTTTTTACGCTCGTCTTCCGAGCGGTTATAGTAATCGAGGCTGAAGGTATCAAAGCTCTGCGTGCGAATAAGCTTACCGATGCCCGAGCTTTCGTAGCCGGCCAAAATAAGCTCGCGGCGCAGGCAGTCGCACATTTTCGTTCCGACAAAACCTGTATCGGAGCAAACGGAACACTCATATTTGACCGAGGTGTAATCGGCAGGATAGCCGATAGATTCAAGATACGCTCCGCGTGCCTGCTGGAGCTCACGGTTTTCTTCGCGTAGCTTCGCTATACGTTCATCAAGTCCGTCCTTTCCCTTTGTCGCTTCGCGAAGAATATTGAATCCGGTCTCAGAGAGAACGCGGTCTATCTTGGCAAGCTCGGGATACATCATGTGAAGGTCCTCTGCACGCTGTTCTGCGGCTTCCTTGGCACGCAGATTCTTCGTCGCATACTCCTGACGTATTCTGACGTAATTTTCCTTATTATAAGCCACTCCTGTCCCCCCTTACTTCCCCGATCTGTTCTTTTCAAGATACTTCTGACTGCGGGCAAGTGCCGCCTCGAAGTATTCATCCGTCTCAAATCCGGATTTGTTTTTCTGTGCCTCGGACTTGTTTTTCTGATACTCTTCAATTGATGCCTCAACAGCATCGATAGTCAAAAGTCCGTCCTTGTGCCAATTTTCGAGTATACGGTTCATATACGCAAGCTTGTACTCGCCGAGTCGGTCAACGGTTACCTCGTATGCGCGTGTGATAACGTCGATATCAAATTTCCATTCGTTAAGCCAACACTCGAAGAGCTTCTTCTCTCTTGAGGTAAGCTGGCGTGAGCCTGCTCCGATAAGTGAGCGCAAACGTCCGATATTTTCATCAAGTCTCTCACGTCTCCTGATATAATCCTCTAAAGCGGATGCCGTATCAATGCCTTCATCATAAAGCGAAAGCGCGGTTTTTTCAATGTAGCGAAGCGAGCGCTTACCGCTCTTTTCGCAGTGCGCAAAAAGCGTTACGATATACTCGCCGTCAAGCCCTAAATGGTCATAAAGACCGACGATTATCTGCACCTCGGCAGAAGTGAACATCTTTTCAACGATCTGCTGACACATATCAATAATTCCCGAAAGATCGGTATTCTTTTCGATAATATCAGCCGTCTGACTCTCGGTGTATTCGGGAAGCGACTCCGATTGCAGATGCTTTTTACCCGATTCCTGCACAGCCGTCTGCGCTGTTTCATCACAGTCCACAGCCGACATAACACCTGCCTGACGCCAAAATTCAAGTGCACGCGAAAGTGCGGACTTCGTACAGTCAAGTCTGCGGCAAAGCTCCGTACAGGCATTATCATAATCTGCACGAAGCGCATCGTCCGATGCCGCGAGTATAAGCACCTTTAAATTAAATTCACTTGCAGACGCAAGCACGGCGGTCAGCTTCTCTCGAGGGAGCGCGAAAACACTGTCGCCGTATTCGATTTTCAGTTTTTTCACGCTCTTTTATCCTCTTTTTCGAAGTTATTTTGTCAGCTGATAGCAAAGGCGCATCAGCGAGTCGCCCATGTGAACATTCTGGACAACGACATCCTTGTTTGAAAGATTAAGCTCCGTGCTCGCAAAGTTCCAGAGACCCTTTACTCCAAGACCAGCAAGATGCTCAGCCATATCGCGTACCGCATCTTTAGTCAGCGTAAGCACCGCGATATCGACCTTGTTCTCACGGATATAAGCTTCAAGCTCGTCTATTGCTCTGACTGTATAACCTGAGATCGTGCGCCCCACGACTGCAGGACTGCTATCAAAGAGCGCAGTCAGCTTGACTCCGCGGCGCTCAAATATCGGACTTGCCGCAAGAGCGCTCCCGAGATTACCCGCGCCGATGATAATAGCCTTGTAATGCTGTGTAACGCCGAGTATTTCACCAATCTTGCCGTAGAGATACTTTACATTGTAGCCGTATCCCTGCTGACCGAAGCCGCCAAAGCAGTTGAGATCCTGCCGGATCTGCGAGGCGGTCACATGCATGAGCTTTGACAGCTCACCCGATGAAATACGAAGTATATCGTTTTGCAAAAGCTCGCGCAGATAGCGGTAATAGCGCGGAAGCCGCTTTATGACCGCAGGTGAAACACGGCTTCTTGCTGAAATATCTTCGTCATTTACTGATACTGCATTTTTCTTAATTGCCATGTCATCCGCTCCTTTCATGTGATTTTGCAAATATCTGTGCTATTTTATTTAAGAGTCTTTACAGTGTCCATTACATAAGCCGCAAACTCGTCGCAGGTAGCTCCGGTATCGCGTCCTGTGATAACGTACTTCTTATTCTCAAACATACAGTAATCAAGCGCACGCTCAAGCTTGTCCGCCTCGGTCTGTCTGCCTATGTGAGAGAGCAGGAGAACAGCCGCACGAAGCATCGAGCAAGGATCTGCGTACTTGCCGCGTCCTTCCTTTATCATACGCGGTGCGGAGCCGTGAATAGCTTCGAACATTGCGTACTTCTTACCAATATTCGCAGAACCGGCAGTGCCAACGCCACCCTGGAATTCTGCCGCCTCGTCGGTGATGATATCGCCGTAAAGGTTCGGAAGAACGAACACCTTGAAATCGGTACGGCGCTTCTCGTCAACGAGCTTCGCGGTCATGATATCGATAAACCATTCATCAGTCTGAATTTCAGGATATTCCTTTGCAAGCTCCTCGCAGATACGAAGGAACTTACCGTCTGTGGTCTTTATGATATTCGCCTTTGTAACGATAGAAACGCGATCTTTCTTATTCTTGCGCGCATACTCGAATGCAAGACGTGCGATTCTGTTAGTACCCTCTGTGGTGGTAACGCAGAAGTCAACTGCGAGATCGTCTGTTACGTTAACGCCCTGCGAGCCGACAGCATAGCTTCCCTCGGTATTCTCACGGAAGAAGGTCCAGTCGATGCCCTTATCGGGAACCTTAACGGGGCGTACATTTGCAAAGAGGTCAAGATTCTTACGCATAGCGACATTCGCAGACTCGATATTCGGCCAGGGATCGCCTGCACGGGGAGTCGTTGTCGGACCTTTTAAGATAACGTCGCACTTGTAGAGCTCTTCCATGACGTCATCGGGAATAGCCTTGCCGCAAGCCGCGCGGTTTTCAATTGTGAGTCCGTCGATTACCTTGAATATTACCTTACCTGCTTTAACCTCGTCATCGAGAAGGAATTCAAGCACGTCCTGTGCCGCCTTGGTGATGATCGGACCGATACCGTCACCGCCGCAGATACCGATGGTAAGTACGGGCAGAGTTTCGTAGTCAACGAAATCTTTTGCCGCGTTTATCTTTTCAACGCGCTCAAGCTGAGAACGCAGAACGCCCTCGAATTTTTCAAGCGCTGCTTTGATGTTTGCTTCGTAATTGCTCATTTTCTTTGTCTCCGTTTATTATAGATTTTTATGATTAAGTGTTTTTACACATTATCAACTTGTTTTTTGTTGGGGATGTCCCTTGGTTTTCCACAGGCAACTGTTATGATTTCACAGCAGTATTTATCGATTTTCGGCGAAATCTGCCGTTTTTACGGCACAGAGCGTGCGTTTTCCTCATGGTTTTCCACATTTTGTGGAAAACTTCGCGAGGTTTTCCACAATTATTTTCCGGTTGCCTTCGCGTTAAGTGATGTATCGGCACGCACGCCGTCAAGGTATTCGTAGTACCCCTGCGCCGCAATCATCGCGGCATTATCACCGCACAGCGAACGCGGCGGAAGATAGAGCTTGAATCCCTGCTTCTTGCAGAAATCCTCGAGCGCACCTCGCAGATGCGAGTTCGCCGCGACACCGCCTGCAAGCACGATATCGGAAAGTCCCGTCGCCTCGCACGCCATCTGAAGCTTCTTTACAACAGAAGCGGTAACCGCCCCCGTAAACGATGCGGCAATGTCCTCACGGCTGTACGCCTCGCCCTTTTGTTCTAAATTGTGCAGGTGGTTGATAACCGCCGTTTTAAGTCCGCTAAATGAAAAATCGAGGTTATCGCCAACGACCGCCGCTGACGGAAACTTCACCGCCCTGCAGTCGCCGATCGAGGCAAGCCTGTCCATCTCAGCACCGCCTGGATACGGCAGTCCCATCACACGACCGACCTTGTCAAACGCCTCGCCGATAGCATCGTCACGTGTACGTCCGACTGTTTTGTAATCGGTATACCCCGTGACCTTTATAAGCGAGGTATGCCCACCGGATGCGACAAGCGCTAAAAACGGCGGCTTTAAGTCCGCGTGAACAAAGTAATTCGACGCGACGTGCCCTCTGATATGGTTCACCGGAATAAGCGGTTTATTATTGGCAAATGCAAGCGCCTTGGCGAAATTCACGCCGACAAGCAGTGCTCCGATAAGTCCCGGATTTGCCGTGACTGCGATTGCATCGATATCATCAAGTGTGACGCCCGCGGTATCAAGCGCCTCGTATGTGATGCCCGAAATTGCATCACAGTGCGCGCGGCTTGCGATTTCGGGCACGACACCGCCGTACAGCTTGTGCGTTTCTATCTGCGATGCTATTATATTAGAGCGAATCTCGCGCCTCTCGCCGTCAAAAAAGCAGACAGCGACTGACGTTTCATCGCATGAGCTTTCTATTGCAAGTATAAGCATTGTTATAACCGTAGCTTTTGCAAAGCAAAAGCTTCCTTAATTCTCCTTATTGGAACGCAGTTTGTGAAGCAGAGTCACAAAAGACCGTCAGAAAAATTTATTCTTCAGACTTTAAATTTCACGGCTCATAAGAAGCGCATCCTCGCGCGGTTTTGAATAAAATCCGCGCCTTATGCCATCCACCTTGAACCCGCATTTTTCATAAAGTGCACGCGCCGCCGTGTTCGATACACGGACATCAAGAAGCACGCGACAAAGTCCTTCCGTATTGAAAAGGCGGTCAAGCAGTGCCGTTGCCGCACCGCATCGACGGTACTTTCCTGACACGGCGAGGTTGGTTATCTCACCCTCGCCGAGGATGAGATACATCCCAACATATCCGCAAATCTCTCCGTCAGCTTCGGCAACAAGGGCATGCGCGCAGTCGTTATCGAAAAACTCTGCAAATCCAGCCTCACTCCACGGAAGCGAAAAGCACTCTTTTTCAAGTGCGCAAAGCGCGGGAATATCCTCGCGCTTCGCATCACGAATAGTCAATAGCATCAGTATCCGAACTTTCCGGAAAGGCTGTCGTCATCCTCGATCCAACTGCTGACATCGACTATCTTGAAGTCCTCTTTTCCGGTACGGATGATAACCTTTTCAATTCCGGCATTGATGACAAGCCGCTTGCACATCATGCACGAGCAGGTGTCGCACACAAGCTCACCGGTCTTTCCGTCAACGCACGCCATATACAGCGTCGCACCGAGCATCTGATCGCGCGATGCGGCGATTATTGCATTGGCTTCCGCATGCACCGAGCGGCACATTTCGTAACGCTCGCCGCGCGGAATATTTAGCTTGTCGCGCATACACATACCGAGATCGGTACAGTTTTTGCGTCCTCGCGGAGCACCGTTATATCCGGTTGACACGATAATATCGTTTTTTACTATGATCGCGCCGTATTTCTTGCGAAGGCAGGTACTGCGCTCCGACACGGTCTGCGCGATGTCGAGGTAGTAGTTATGCTTTGAAACACGCTCCACAGTAATTCTCCTTTATTATATCGTTTTAACAAAATCAACAAGGAACTTCTTAAAGTCCTCGCCGACCTCAGGATGCTTGATTCCTTCCTTGACATTCGCCATAAGGAATCCGAGCTTTGCACCGAGATCAAAGCGCTCGCCCTCAAAATCAACTGCGGTCATGCCGCCGTTAATTGCAAGCTTTCGCATAGCATCGGTCAGCTGTATCTCACCGCCGGCACCGGGGGGAGTTTGCTCAAGTATATCAAATATTTCGGGGGTGAGCAGAACTCGTCCGAGAATAGAAAGGTTTGAAAACGCCTCTTCAGGCTTCGGTTTTTCTATCATATCGGTGACATTGTAGGTGTTGTCACCGTTAGAGTCCGCTTTGAGCGACGAGTACTTGTAAAGAGATTCCCACGGCACGGGCTTTACGCCACAGCAAGGCTTACCGTATTTTTCATAGGCATCTGCGAGCTGTTGGCAAACGGGAGTTTCGGAAATGATGACATCATCACCGTAAAGTATGTAAAACGGCTCGTTGCCGATGAAATTCTTTGCCGTAAGCACAGCATGTCCAAGTCCCTTGGTCTCCTTCTGACGCAGGAAATAAACATTAGCAAGCGAGCAGATACGGCGCATGTCCTCGATCTGATCGAGCTTGCCCGATTCGGTCAGCTTCTTTTCGTATTCGATATTAAAGTCAAAATAGTTTTCGATACATTCCTTGCCGCGTCCGGTTATTATGATAATATCCTCAGCACCTGCGGCAGCTGCTTCTTCAACAAGAAGCGAAATTGCAGGACGGTCAACTATCGGAAGCATTTCCTTTGGCACGGACTTTGATATGGGAAGCATACGCGTTCCGAGTCCCGCCGCTGGAATCACCGCTTTTTTGATTTTTTTCATTTATTTTCCTCCGTTGTAAAAGGTTGTAAATTAC
>JAFQVU010000119.1 GCA_017407885.1 Clostridia bacterium | reverse complement strand
TGTTATAATAATAAAGTATATATAATTTTATACATACTCACAGCATTAAGTATAACCGCAAAATGCTTTAAGATACATCAAAAAAGGGGACAAAAAATGCCTTCTAATAAGACTAATAACAAAAAATCCTCCGCTAAAAGAAGCGCACAGACAAATAAAATACAAAAACGTACTGCTTCAAAGCCACATAGCTCAAAAAGCGCTCAAAAGGTACGCGGCGGAGATCCTACACTCCTTATACATCAACTGATGCCGTATATTCTCGGACTTGCGGCGGCGTTTATTTTAGTCAGCTATTTTATTGCCGATTCAACCGGCTTCCTCGGCGGATTTCTTCGAAATGCAATGTTCGGACTGTTCTCCGGCGCAGCATGGGCTGTCCCGTTTTTACTTATAAATATCGCTTTTTTTTGGAAGCGCGATATCGCATCCGGCTCGGTCGGTTATAAGATTACATTTTCCTTTATCTGTATAAGTCTGCTTTCTGCGCTTATTCACTCTTTTTCGCGCAATGGCGGAGTTGAAGGCACGCAGACCTTTAATATCATAGAGCTTTTCAAGCTTGGATGTGATGCAAAGGGCGGCGGAATGATCGGCGGACTGCTCGGAAATGTTTTCTGGGTTGCACTCGGATTTGCGGGCACTTTGATATTTTCCATCGCGCTCATTCTTCTTTTCGGAATTTTTCTTTTCGGAATGACACCGCACATGTTTGCGGTTTATATAATAACCGGCATACGTGACTGGCGAAGCGGATTCTCGTCCCGTATGAGCGATGCCAAGGCGGAGCGTGAGCAGATGCTTGCCGATTATGAGTCGGAGCGTGCCGCACGCGCGGCAGAGCGTGAAGCGGCAAGAATTGCTGCTGAACGCGAAAGAGCAAGAAAACGCGCTGAACTGCGCCGTCCCGTTAATGATATTATGGATGACGAAGATGATGACGATGACGATTTCTTTGATGCGGCACAGGCTGTCGAGACTGACGCGGCTGCATCTAAGGTTCCGATTGATCCTTCTGTCTTTGATGTTGGAGACGAGGTCGAATCCGATGCACCTCCGTTTGATGTTACGACTTCATCGGGACGCGAGAGCATAAAGCCGCTTCCGCTTACAGGTGCGCAGGAGCTTGACTCGCTTGAATCTGATGAAATTGATCTTTCGAAAATTTTTGTTGAACCGAATTCTATTGTATCCGATACAATACCGGATCCGCAATCGGTTAACGGGGAGGAGATCGTAACCTCTGCGGAAATTGATCTTATGGTCGAAAAGAGCCGTCTCGCACTTGAACCGATAATGACCGAGGTGTACGGGGAAGATGATCCGTCCGACGATACCTATTTGAGCGTATCGCGCGGACAGACCAAGGCAGAGCCTATTAAGGTTCCCGATTATATTTTCCCGCCTATCTCGCTTCTGCATTTTGATACTTCAGGTGCAAGCTCGGATATGTCCGCCGAGATACAGCAGACTGCGACAAAGCTTGTCGAAACTCTCCGCAGCTTTAATGTGCGCACAAAGATAATCAATGTTTCGCGCGGCCCTACAATTACCAGATACGAGCTTCAGCCTGAGGTTGGTACAAAGGTGCGTTCTATTGTAAATCTTGTTGACGATATAGCGCTTCATCTTGCCACGAGCGGTGTCCGTATCGAAGCGCCGATCCCCGGCAAAGAGGCTGTTGGCATCGAAGTGCCTAACCGCACGACCTCGACTGTATACATCCGCGAGCTTCTCGAAGAAAATGCGTTCAAGAGCTCGCAGAGCAAGGTAACAACAACACTTGGCAT
>JAFQVU010000118.1 GCA_017407885.1 Clostridia bacterium | reverse complement strand
AGCACTTGCCGCAGCAAGTGCTTTTTTCGTGGTGCCGGCAGTGGGACTTGAACCCACACGGTATCGCTACCAACGGATTTTGAGTCCGTCACGTCTGCCATTCCATCATGCCGGCTATTAATGGAGCTGCTAATCAGAATCGAACTGATGACCTCATCCTTACCAAGGATGCGCTCTACCATCTGAGCCATAGCAGCGTACCAAATTATTATATCATATGAGAAGTAAAATTGCAATAGTTTTTTGAAAAAATCTTCTGTAAAATGAGTTCGCGCCGCACTTCACTGCTCATATGCCGATATAATCGTACTTTTCTCTGCAAACCGGTCTATTCTATCCCCGCCAAAACTTTTACCACATGGCCGCCTATTATAAGCCCCGCCACGGACGGCACAAATGATATCGACCCGGGTACATGCCGTGTACTTTTTTCGTCAAGCTCACTCGCGCAGACTGCTTTTATCGGCGGCTCGTCCGAAAAAAGCACCTCACAGTGTGCTATACCCATTTCACGAAGCTTTATTCGCATCACCTTGGCAAGCGGACAGGTATGCGTTTTAGTAATATCGGTTATTTTAAAACGTGTCGGGTCAAGCTTTGAGCCTGTCCCCATAGAAGATATTATCGGAATATCACACTCTTTTGCTGATGCTATTATCGAAATTTTAGAGCTTACCGTATCAATGGCATCGATTATATAATCGGGACGAGTCTCGGCAATTATTGTGGGGATATTATCACCGTCGGCAAACACATCATACCGAGTCACACGGATAGCCGGATTTATAGCTTGTGCGCGCTCTGCCGCAACTTCGGTTTTCAGTCTGCCGACAGTCGTTGTATCAGCTATCAGCTGACGGTTGATATTTGTAATTGATACAGTATCATTATCAACAATTGCTACACTTCCAACACCGGCGCGTACTACCGCTTCAAGCGCATAGCTGCCAACACCGCCGACTCCAAACAAAAGCACCGTCTTACCGCTAAGGCGTGCAACTGCCTCATCCCCAAAAAGCATTCTCTCGCGGTGCAGCCAATCGTGTGTCATACAAATCCCCCATAATTTTTATTCCTACAATAATTATACACTTTCCTAACATAAATGTCAATATTCTTCTTGGCCAAGTGCTTTAAAAAGTATTTTTAAAATTTTTTTGTTTTTTGAAAAAAGCTATTGACAAACCTCTTTGATTATGTTATAATATTGGTCGTGATGAGACATGGCCGGGTAGTTCAGCTGGTTAGAACGCTAGCCTGTCACGCTAGAGGTCGTGGGTTCGAACCCCATCTCGGTCGCCATCACGCTGCTATGGCTCAGATGGTAGAGCGCATCCTTGGTAAGGATGAGGTCATCAGTTCGATTCTGATTAGCAGCTCCATAAAAGCACGTCTTGCGACGTGCTTTTTTCTATATTTTCGATTAGTTAAAAGATATGATCTGTGTTTATTAAGTGCAGTTCATATCTTTTGTTATTATCTTAAAAACATCACATAGGCAGAGGAAAAATCATCATTTGTTAATTATTTATCATGCAGTTTTACTCATTAAATTAATAAGATGCGCCCATCTTTTGTTGACAAAAACATATTGATTTTTTGTACCATAAGTGTTATAATATATAATGGTGAAAAATCATAGAATAAATGTAGAAAAATGTTGAAAATATAAGCTCCATTTAACATTTTGTGAATGTAACAAAGTTTTAACAAAAAATCATTTCAGAAGGAAGAAGATTATGAACAAGGTCACCATTATCGGAACCGGAAGCGTCGGTTCCACTATCGCTTACACATTGACTGTAACAGGTCTCGTTTCGGAGATCGTTATGATCGACGTAAACAACGAACGTGCGCTCGGCGAGGCTCTTGACATTCGTCAGGGTACGCCTTTTTGCAGTCCTTGCTCAGTTTATGCAGGCTCTTACCGTGATGCAGAAGGCTCAAACATCGTAATCATCACATCCGGTATCGCGCGCAAACCCGGACAGACTCGTCTCGATCTCGCACAGACAAATGTAAACATAACCAAATCCATAATCCCCGAGATTGTGAAGTATGCCCCCGACGCTAACTACATAATCGTATCGAATCCGGTCGACATCTTAACATATGTATTCTGCAAATGCTCCGGTCTTCCCGAGAGACGCATCATCGGATCGGGTACTATTCTCGACACCGCCCGTCTGCGTTCACGTCTGTCGGAATACTATCGTATCAATCAGCAGAATGTGCATGCATATGTTATGGGTGAGCACGGTGACTCATCGTTCATTCCGTGGTCAATCGCCAACATTTCAAATGTACCGCTTGCTGACTGCGAGAACCTTATCGTAAACACCGACGGCGTATATCCTGAACTCAACTACGAGGATCTCGAAGAATACGTCCGCAAATCCGGCGCACGTGTTATCGAGCGCAAGGGCGCTACCTTCTATGCGGTCTCCGTTTCGGTATGCCACATCGTAAAATCTCTTCTCAGCGGCATCGACACCACAATGACCGTATCAACAATGATGCACGGCGAATACGGCATTGATGATGTATGTCTGTCCGTTCTCTCAATAGTAGGACGCGAGGGTGCACACGGAAAGATCCTCACTCCGCTTACCGATGATGAAGTCGCAAAGCTGCGCCACAGCGCGAATTGCCTAAAAGAAATAATTAATAATATCGTAATTTGACACGAAAGGAAGCATAAAAATGGAATACCGTATTGAACATGACTCAATGGGCGAGATGAAGGTCCCTGCCGACAAATTATGGGCAGCGCAGACTCAGAGAAGCCACGAAAACTTTGAAATCGGTGTTGGCATCGAAACAATGCCTGCTGAGATTATACACGCATTCGGCATACTCAAAAAGGCGGCGGCGCTTGCCAACCATGAGCTTAAGCCGGAAAAGATGACCAAAGAAAAGCTCGATGCTATCAGCGCGGCTTGCGATGAGGTTATCGCGGGCAAGCTTTCCGAACACTTTCCTCTCGTTGTTTGGCAGACCGGTTCCGGTACACAGTCAAATATGAACTCAAATGAAGTTATCAGAAACCGTGCGAATCAGATTGCCGGCAAGGAGTTAACTCACCCCAACGATGATATCAACATGAGCCAGTCATCTAACGACACCTTCCCCACTGCAATGCATATCTCCGCTGTTATAGCGATTGAAGATAAACTCATCCCTGCAGTAGAACAGCTTATCGCAACATTCAAGCGCCTTGAAGCTGAAAACGAGGGAATTGTAAAATCTGGCCGTACACATCTTCAGGATGCAACCCCTATCAAGTTCAGTCAGGAGATAAGCGGCTGGCGTTCCTCGCTTGAGCGCGACGTTGAGCTTCTTAGACTCGCAGTTAAGCCTCTCTACGAGCTTGCGCTCGGCGGCACTGCAGTCGGCACGGGACTTAACGCTCCCAAGGGATTTGATACACTCGTTGCGAAAAAGTGTGCAGAGCTCACCGGCAAGCCGTTCGTAACTGCGGCAAACAAATTCCACGCTCTTACATCAAAAGATGAGCTTGTATTCGCACACGGTGCTATCAAGGCAACCGCATGCGACATGATGAAGATTGCAAACGATGTCCGTTGGCTCGCTTCCGGTCCGCGTGACGGTCTCGGCGAGATATACATCCCAGAAAACGAGCCAGGCTCGTCCATCATGCCCGGCAAGGTAAACCCCACGCAGTGCGAGGCGGTTACTATGGTTGCCGTTCAGGTAATGGGCAACGATGTTGCTGTCGGTATGGCTGCATCGCAGGGTAATTTTGAGCTCAACGTATTCATGCCCGTGGCAGCGTACAACTTCCTTCAGTCCGCAAGACTTCTTGCCGAGGCTATTATATCGTTCGACCTCAAGTGTGCAATAGGAATTACAGCTAACCGCGAAAAGATGCATCACAATCTCCACAACTCCCTTATGCTCGTCACCGCTCTTAATCCCTACATCGGATATGAGAACGCGGCAAAGACTGCAAAGAAGGCATACAAGGACAATATATCTCTTAAAGAAGCATGTGTTGAGCTTGGTTTTTTAACAGCTGAAAAATTCGACGAGGTCTTCCACCCCGAAGAAATGTGCTGAGAATCTTCTCAAAATGACCTATATACCTTAGGAAAGGATAAAACATATGAAAGTTACATATTTTCCCGGATGTACACTGCGTACAAAGGCGAAAGATCTTGATATGTACGCACATGCGGCATGCGAAGCTCTCGGAGTTGAGCTGGTTGAGCCGGATACATGGCAGTGCTGCGGCGGTGTGTTCTCGTATGCCAAGGACGAGATAGCGTCAAAGCTCCCGAGTGTACGCGCGCTGATTGATGCGCGCGACAAGAACGAGCCGCTTGTAACAGTGTGCTCCGCGTGTCATAACGTGATAAAGCAGACCAACAATCAAATAAAGACAGATGCAGACTTTGCTCTGCGCGTGAATAATTACCTCGCGCAGGAAAAAGATGCTCCCGCAGCCTATAACGGCGAAACAAAGGTTTTGCACCTGCTCGAGCTTATCCGTGACGAGATCGGATTTGACAAGGTTGCAGAAAAGGTACAGAAGCCGCTCGCCGGCAAGAAGATTGCCGCATACTACGGATGTCTGCTCCTCCGTCCGTCCAAGACTATGCAGATGGATGATCCGGAAAATCCGCAGATCATCGAGGATCTCATCCGCGCACTCGGTGGCGAACCGGTGATTTACCCGGCACGCAATGAATGCTGCGGCGGTTACGTAGCGCTTGAGGATGCCGAATCGGCAAATAAAAAGAGCAATGCCGTTGCAGACAGTGCGGCAAGCCATGGCGCAGACATGATAATCACTGCATGTCCGCTCTGCCGCTACAATCTTATAAAGAACGGCAGTAAGTTACCCGTTGTTTATTTCACCGAGCTTCTCGCCGAAGCGCTCGGAGTCAAGGAGGCAAGCGATGGAGAATAAGAACGTACGCCGCCGCGAGGAAATACTCCGCATATCCGGCGTTAATCCGAGAAAGTGTATGAAATGCGGCAAGTGCTCTGCTACATGCCCGTCATACGACGAGATGGAATACCATCCTCACGAATTTGTATATATGGTAGAATCGGGCGAGCTCGCTCCTCTGCTTGAATCGAAGTCCATATACAAGTGCCTTACCTGCTTTGCCTGCGTGGAACGCTGCCCGCGCGGTGTTGAGCCGGCGAAGCTCATCGAGGCAGTACGCCTCACGGTTATCCGCGAAAAAGGCGCAAACCATCTCAAGGCTGATGATATTCCCTCTCTGCTTGACGAGGAAATCCCACAACAGCTTTTGATGAGCGCTTTCAGAAAATACAGTAAGTAATAATCGGGAGAGAAAACATATGCAAAGAATTGGAGTATT
>JAFQVU010000117.1 GCA_017407885.1 Clostridia bacterium | reverse complement strand
TTGCGGATATCGTTTTCGGTATACTCTGGAATCAGCTCGGCGAGCACGCCGTACAGGTCCTTCGTGCCGTTTAGAACGTGCCATATTTCGAGCGGATTCCAGTGCGCCATATCGGTCTTGCTGCAGATAAAGCCGCACGATTTATCGTAATGCCCGAGCGAACGGATGATCGTACGGTAAGCGTCCATATCGGCCGGGCTGAGCTTTTCGATTATGACCATGATGTCGATATCGCTGTCGTCTGTCGCTTCTCCGCGCAGGTAGCTGCCCTGCAGTCCGACGTATGTGAGTCGTTCGCCGAATGTTTGTCTGAGCAATACGATGAGGTCAGAGATGTAGGTTTTGATGTCGATCATGTGTTTTCTCCTTAGTTAACGGCGATTTCTCACTCACCGTTATTTCCAATAAAAAAGCAGTCCTTCGGACTGCCTTTTTATTGGAGCTAATGGCGGGATTCGAACCCGCGACCTGTTGATTACGAATCAACTGCTCTGCCAGCTGAGCCACATTAGCATTTTCTGTACTTGACTATTATACCACAAGCAGATGCTTTTGTCAAGTACAAAAATCTCAAAAAATTATAAAATGTAAATTGCAATTGCAAGTTGCAATAGTTTTCAAAATAGTAACAACTAATAGATAGAACGCCAGTTGCCGTTGGTGAACGGAATGAGGGGCGAAGCCCCGAAAGGAGAAAACCAACGGCTTGCGCAGCGATCAGACAGCGTAGATTTCATCAAGCTGACGGTCGAAAAGTTCTTCGGGCGTGGCATAGCCGAGAATCTTTCTCGGCAGTCCATTGATGCAGTCAGCAAAGAAACAGATATCATCGGCGGTGTAGTCGGAAATACTTCTGCCTTTCGGAATGAACCGCCGCAGCATTTTGTTGTGGCACTCGTTGGTACCTTTCTCCCATGAGGAATAGGGATGCGTGAAATATACGTTCAGTTTCCCATCTTCCAATAAGGGAAGATCGGCAAACTCCGAACCGTTATCGCCGGTGATGGTCTTGAAAACTTCGTTTTTCTGTTTGCCAAAATATTCCATGAATGCATTCAGTGCAGTCCGGATGGCTTCTGCTGTGTGGTTTTCTGCCTTGATCCAAAGAGACATCCGAGTCATCCGTTCCACCAGTGTCAGAACGCAAGGTTCGCCTTCATCCTTTTTACCAACAACGGTATCCGCTTCCCAATGACCGAATTCTGTGCGTAAATCCACGATTTCAGGGCGTTCTTCAATGCTTGTGCCAAGATTCCGCTTGTTTTCACGCGATTTTTTCGCCTTGGTGTTGCGGCGCAGCTTTTCGGGAAGATCGATATTCTTAATGGAAAGCAGTCCGAGATCCACATAATTATACAGTGTTTTCGTGCAGACCATTTCGTCCCGGCTGAATTCTCCGCTGCGCATGGCTGCTCCGAATGCTGCATCCAGTGACCATTTTTCATCGCCGAATACTTTGGATGTGACATACATGAGAAATCGTGATACTTGCAGAAATCGATATACCCGTCGGCAATTTTTACGATTCTCAAAATAAGCTTTTTTGCCGGAATCTGCTTTGTACCGTTTCGGTTTGCCGTTGGATTTCAGCTCTGTTCCGCGCTGTATTTCATTCTTAATCGTATTGTACGGACGTCCAAGATGTTTTGCAATCTGGTAGATGGACCATCCATCTTTTATCCGCACTTCGATTTCATACCGTTCTTCGCTCAAAAGGTGTTGACCTTTTCTGTGTTCTGTGGTATAATTGGTCTCGTCCATAGTGATGATTCCTTTCGAATTGTTGTCTCAGCAACTCCAATTCTATCATAGAATCGTTACTATGGATATTCTTTTTGAATATTTTTACTCAACTGAGTATTGCAACTTCATTTTACAATGCGCTAAAAATTATAAAATCACAAAATTCACACTCTGCCTACCACTATCTTAACCTCCGTCCCGTCCTCCGTCTCGCGCTGTACCGCGCTGACCGCAAATCCCGCGCCGCGCATCGTTTCGACCGCACGGTCGATGGTATTGAAAAACATCCGCACGTCGCGGAATATAAACCGCCTTTTCCCGTGACTCTGTTCGTCGGACTGCTGTGCTCCGCCCACGCATCTGTCGATATACTCCTCTGCCTGTGCAACGTTCAGCTCCTCTGCGGCGATTATACTCAGCACCTTCATCCGCTCCTCCAGCAGCTTCACCTTCAGCACCGCCCGTGCGTGACGCTCGGTCAGTCCGTGCTCGAGTATCAGCTTTCGCTCCGGCTCGGTCAGACGCAGTATGCGCAGCTTGTTTGCAACGTACGACTGACTCACCGAAAGCCTGCTTGCCGCCTGCTCCTGAGTAAGCGAATACACGTCAATCAGCGACGCGATCGCGCCCGCCTGCTCGAAAATATTGAGATCCTCGCGCTGTATATTTTCGATTATCGCCATCTCGGCGCATTTCATCGGCATATCTCCCGCCGTATTCCTCCCGTCAAGCACAATGCACGGCACCCTTTTCAGCCCGATCAGCTTCGCCGCGTTCAGCCGCCGCTGTCCTGCTACAAGCTCGTACAGCTGAATACCCTGCGGATATTCGTGCGCGAAAAATCCCTGCGGCTTTGCATCGGATGACAGGAGGTTAGGATCATCCGATGCCTGAACGCCGATGTCGCGCTTTACCGTCAGCGGCTGCAGTATGCCATAACGGCGGATGCTGTCCGCCAGCCTCGTCATGGCCTCTCCCTCGTAATTTTTTCTCGGCTGTGAGGGATTGGGAGAGATGTGATCTGTCTCTATTGATACGATGCGTCCGGCACTTTCGTCCGGTCTTGTCTCGGTGTATTCAGGTGTATGAGCGGTGTTTTCGCGTCTGTATATGCTTATCGCGTTCATGCTTTTTATACTCCCCATTTTTTATTTTCCGTATATATTAAACACGACCCCGGTATTTCCCGCAAGAGAAATATAGGGGTCGAAATATATTTATTGGGACTGCATACGCAGAAAGTAAACAACGCAAAATCGATCGCCTTGACGGTCAGAGCGGTTTTTTGGAGATACGCGGCCATTCGCGCGGATAGTTTGAGGGTGTTTCGGTCGTTTTATGGATCACTATCACGGTGTGTTTTATTTCGGCGGTGCCGTCAGTAAGCGTAACCGTCTCATTTTCCGCGATTTCTCCGCCGAGTTCCTTTATCGCTTTCATCGCGGCTTTTAGCTCGTCTTCACATTCGCCGTTTTTCATGGCGATAAATTTCCCGCCCTTTTTCGTCAGCGGCAGGCAAAGCTCGCACAGCATACGCATTTCGCACACGCCGCGCGCCGTTACGACATCGTACGACTCACGGTGCTTCTGCGTTCTGCCTATAGCCTCGGCGCGTTCGCAGAGCGTAATGATGTTTTTAAGTCCCACGGACGAAGCGTGGTTTGAGATGAAGTTCAGCTTCTTCTGTGTGCTGTCAAGCGACGTGACCTTCACATCCTCGCGCACAATGGCCACCGGCAGTGACGGAAAACCTCCGCCGCAGCCGATATCGATCATCGATGAGTTCTGCGGTATGTGCCGCTCGATCGTCAGACTGTCGATAATATGCCGCAGATACACGCCGTCGAGATCGCGTATGGCGGTAAGATTGACCGACTTGTTGTACTCGAGCATATCATCGGCAAGATACATGAGCGCATCCTCGTACTCGGAATACCGCTCCATGCCGTTGAGTGTCAGCAGTTCGCTCAGTTCCATATTACTTGGCTTTAAGACGCGCTTCCGCCTTGAGACGGAGCTGAGTGTTCAGTATCGACTTGCGCAGACGGATGTTCTGGGGAGTAACCTCGATCAGCTCGTCGGGCGCGATGAATTCGATTGCTTCTTCAAGGCTCATCTTGCGCGGTGTGACGAGACGCAGTGCTTCGTCCGCACCTGCCGAACGGATGGCGGTGAGGTGCTTCTTCTTGCAGACGTTGACCGCAATGTCGTCCTGCTTCGGATTTTCGCCGACTATCTGACCTTCGTATACCGGTACGCCGGCACCGATGAAGAGCTCGCCGCGATCCTGCGAGTTGAAGCAGCCGTAAGCGGTGGATTCGCCGTCCTCGCTTGCAACCAGCGAACCGGTGTAGCGGATTGTTACCGCACCCGAAACCGGCTTGTAGCTGTCGAATACCGAGGAAATAATGCCTTCGCCGCGTGTGTCGGTCATGAACGCAGAGCGGTAGCCGATGAGACAGCGTGTGGGAATCAGGTATTCAAGACGCTGACGCGAGCCGTGAAGTCC
>JAFQVU010000002.1 GCA_017407885.1 Clostridia bacterium | reverse complement strand
TTGAGGAAGAAAAAATGTTAATTGACTTTCATACTCACGCTTTTCCGGACAAAGTTGCTGAAAAAGCGATTCCCAAACTCGCCGGTATCGGCGGCATTGAACCACACGGCGATGGTACAGTTTCAAGCCTGCTCTTACGCATGGATGAGTGGGGCGTCGACCGCGCGGTGATACTTAATATCGCAACGAACCCCAGACAGCAGACCAATGTAAACAATTTCGCGATTGAAATAAATTCAACATCAGACCGTCTGTATGCGCTCGGTTCACTCAATCCTGACAGTGAGTGTATTGCCTCAGAAGCTCGCCGCCTGCGCGATGCCGGAATACGCGGAGTTAAGATACACCCGGATTACATGGAGACAACAGTAGATGATGAAAAATTCGATGCCGTTTACGCGGCGTGTGCCGAGAACGATCTGTTTGTTGTAACTCACTCGGGATGGGATTTTATTTCGCCCGATTTTATACATTGCTCACCCGAGCGTATCGTCAAGGTGCTCGATAAATTCCCATCGCTGAAGCTTGTCGCCGCGCACATGGGGGCATGCCGTCAGTGGGACGAGGTTGAACGACTGCTTATCGGCAGGAATGTATGGCTTGAGACCTCGCTCGCTCCGTTGTTTGCGCTTGATAAAGCGAAGTGCGCGCGTATGCTGAAGGCACATGATCCGGATAAGATACTGTTTGGCAGTGATTTTCCGTGGTATTCAATGGAGCTGGCACATGAATATATGGGCTCTCTTGAGCTTTCCGAAGAATTAAAGAGGAAGATCTTCAGCGAAAATGCAATAACTTTGTTAGGAGATAAGTGATGAAAAAAATCGTAGTAATAGACGGGCAGGGCGGAAGAATCGGCGGACAGCTTATAGCGGCATTTCGTGAAAAGCGCGTTGCGGCGGAGATAATCGCTATCGGTACGAACAGTATCGCCACCGCAAATATGCTGAAGTGTTTACCCGATGCCGCGGCAACGGGAGAAAATCCTGTAATCGTGGCCTGCCGCGATGCGGATATTATTGTTGGCCCGATAGGTATAGTAATCGCGGATGCTCTTTATGGCGAAGTCACTCCTGCTATGGCGGCGGCAATCGGACAAAGCCGTGCGGCGCGTGTGCTGATACCGATGAACAAGTGTGGCAGTGTGGTCGCCGGGGTGGGGGATATACCGCTTGGCGAGCTGATAAGCGAAGCGGTTGAGCGTATATGCTCGGAACTGCAATAAAAATGTAAAAAAATTTCGGCGAGCTATTGACAAACCGTATTGTTTGTGATATAATATCAAGGTAATCGACCTATACGGAGAAGTCGCCTAGTTGGTCGAGGGCGCACGATTGGAAATCGTGTAGGCCTTAACGGGTCTCCAGAGTTCGAATCTCTGCTTCTCCGCCATAGAAAAAGCACCGCAAAGCGGTGCTTTTTCTGCATCTTACCCCTCAACAAAGGCGATTTTTTCAAAAAGATTGGCAATTTACATAAATATTATGAAATAATTATCATGTATTTTTCAAGTATAAATATTATATTTATTTGAAAATTCTCGCAGAATGTGGTATAATATATAATATGTTGGAAATTAACCGCAGGCGAAGCCTGCCGCAGTATTCGCCAAGGAGGATAAACACGGTATGAAGCATGTTGATATATATACAGACGGCGCGTGCAAGTGCAATCCCGGTCCGGGCGGATGGGGCGCGGTCATCGTCTATAACGGCATCGAAAAAGAGCTTTCGGGCGGCGAATCACAAACTACCAACAATCGAATGGAGCTGATGGCGGCAATCAGCGCTCTTGAAGCACTCAAAGAGCCGTGCGACGTCACGCTTACTTCCGATTCAAAATACATGGTGGATTCGATCGAGCTTGGATGGGTATACGGATGGAAAAAGCGCGGATGGAAAAAAGCCGACAAGTCTCCTGCGCTTAACCCCGACCTTTGGGAGCGGCTTTTAAGACTTCTCGAAATCCACACGGTTAAGCTTGTTTGGGTAAAGGGGCACGCAGGGCATCCGTACAACGAGCGGTGCGACCAGCTTGCCTGCGCCGAAGCGGAGCTTTATCGCTGACGTTCATGAATTATTTACATTAAAAATAACAGTTGTCTATTGAAATGTGCACTAAAAAGGTATACAATAAATATGCGGTAAAAATAACCGCTGTATTATAAAATTATCTTCCATACGGAAAGGATGAATAAATATCATGGCAGAGAGATTGGTTTACGCCGATAACGCGGCGACCACATCCACATCGCGTGCAGTGCTTGATGCAATGATGCCTTACCTCACAGAGGTTTACGGCAATCCGTCGAGTCTGCATCAGAAGGGCAGAGCAGCCAAAGCGGCTATCACTGCGGCGCGCGAGAAGATCGCATCACTGCTTGGATGCAAGCCGAACGAAATATACTTTACCGCCAGCGGCTCCGAGGCGGACAACTGGGCGATAAAGGGTATCGCTCACGCGATGCAGAATCGCGGCAGACACATTATTTCAACCAAAATCGAGCATCACGCGGTGCTTCGCGCGCTTGAGTCTCTCGAAAAAGAGGGCTTTGAGGTAACATATCTCGACACTGACAGCGAAGGCCGCGTCACCCCTGAACAGGTGGCGGCGGCAGTTCGCGTTGATACTATACTCGTCGAAGTGATGTACGCGAACAACGAGATCGGTACAATCGAGCCGATACGCGAGATCGCCGCGGCGGTCAAGGTGAAGAATCCCAAGACTATCGTTTTCACGGACGCTGTTCAGGCAGTTGGTGCGGTAGATATCAACATTGAGGAACTTGGGGTTGATCTGCTTGCGGTGTCGGGACATAAAATACATGCTCCCAAGGGCATCGGTGCACTCTATATAAGAAACGGTGTGCGCATAAACAACCTCATCGACGGCGGCGGTCAGGAGCGCAGTAGGCGCGGCGGAACAGAGAACGTTCCGTACATTGTCGGTTTTGCAAAAGCGCTCGAGGATGCAATCGGCGGTATTGGCGAGGGTGATCGCGTTGCGGCGATGCGTGATCGTTTGATAAATGAGATTACCAAGATACCAAATACACGCCTCAACGGGCCGAGAGAGGGAAGACTCCCCGGAAATGTCAATGTTTCGTTTGAGTTTATAGAGGGCGAAAGCCTGCTCCTGCTCCTTGATATGGCTGGCATCTGCGCTTCGACCGGTTCCGCATGCTCGTCGAGCTCGCTTGAACCGTCGCACGTGCTGCTTACTATCGGCGTTCCCGTGGAACAGGCTCACGGCTCACTTCGTCTTTCGATAGGACGAGACACCACGGATGAAGATATAGATTACATTCTTGAAAAACTCCCCCCGATAGTGGAGAGACTTCGTGCGATGAGTCCGCTTTACAATGCGTAACGTGGGAAACAGATAACAAATACAGATAAGGAGAAACATCATGTACAGTGAAAAAGTAATGGATCACTTTGCCAACCCGAGAAATGTTGGCGAGATTGAGAACGCGGATGCAGTCGGAGAAGTCGGCAATGCAACCTGCGGCGATATTATGAGAATGTACCTCAAGATAAACGAAAACGAAGTTATTGAGGACGTTAAGTTCAAGACATTTGGATGCGGCG
>JAFQVU010000116.1 GCA_017407885.1 Clostridia bacterium | reverse complement strand
GCGTATGTCACGCGGACTTCTTTCGGCAGTTACCGCGGATGAGGTGATTTTACAGCTTGGAGGGGAAGCGCAGAAACCTACTAACGCTCCAAAAGAAAAAAGGCCTCATACGGTTTTGAAAGAAAATATACCGCTTTCAAAAGAAAAGAAGCATATAACACCGTTTTCGATTGTTGCTCTCATTCTTATGCTTGTCTTAATTCCGTTAACCGTATGGTTGGGAGGGGAATTTTTCGGAAGCAGGCGGTACTATATAACATCACTTTTGATAGTTCTTGAAACGATAGCCGTTTTTCTTCTCATGTTTGAAGGAAAACGTCCACGTGCACGCGAAATCGCAGTTATCGCTTCACTTTGCGCTATAGGCGTTGCAGGAAGAGCGGTTTTCTTTATGCTTCCGGAATGCAAGCCGGTTTTGGCAATAGTCATAATCGCGGGCGCTTCGCTTGGAGGCGCCAGAGGATTTACTGTCGGTGCGCTTACGATGCTCGCATCCAATCTCATTTTCGGTCAAGGACCGTGGACACCGTGGCAGATGCTTGCGATGGGGCTTGTCGGACTTTTAGCTGGCGGTCTATTCAGTGTGGTGAAAATTTCTCGAACCAAGCTTTGCGTGTTTGGAATATTCGCATCAATTATCGTTTATGGCGGAATAATGAATCTCGCATCCATGCTTCTGTGGGTTGAGACTCCAACTCTATCGCTCGTACTGACATATTTAATAAGCGGATTCCCGATAGATATCGTACGAGCCGCGGCAACTACCGTATTTTTGGCGGTAGTCGGAATGCCCATGGCAGGGAAGCTTACGCGAGTTCGAAAAAAATACGGAATATAGAAAAACTCCCGAGGATTTTAAAATCCTCGGGAGTGATTTTTACTATATTACTTCAACATTCCTTCAACGATGCCGGGAACAGCCGCAACTGCATCTGCAAGCTTTGATGCATCGTTTGCACCTGCCATTGCATTGTCGGGACGTCCGCCGCCCTTACCGCCTGCAATAGCCGCCGCCGCACCGACGATCTTGCCTGCCATAGCGCCTGCCGCAACAGCCGCCTTGCCACATCCGCAGACGAGGTTAAGCTTGCCGTCAACATTCGTTGTGAGAAGAACTACAATCGAATCGTCTTTCGCTTTGAGGTCATCGATGACCTGACGTGCCGCATCGGGAGCCATGCCCTCAGTGGAAGCCGCAACAACGGTAACACTGCCAACTTTCACAGCACCGCTCATTATATCGGCGGTCTTGGAAGCGGCGATTTTATTGTTAAGAGCTTCAATTTCATGCTTTGCAGCTTTAAGTTCTTCCGAAATCTGTGCCGCGCGCTTTACAATCTCTGCAGGATTGGTCTTGAGCTCGTGAGCTGTATCATTGATTGCAGACTCCTGCTCCTTGATGAAAGCAAGAACTCCAAGACCGGTAATGGCCTCGACACGGCGTACACCTGCCGCAACGGAGGACTCGGAAAGAATCTTGAAAAGACCTACTTTTGCTGTGTTATCAAGATGTGTACCACCGCAAAGCTCGGTAGAGAAGGTGCCCATCTTAACCATACGGACAACATCACCGTATTTTTCGCCAAAGAGTGCCATCGCGCCCTCTTTGCGAGCGGTATCAATGTCAGTTTCCTTGGTGATGATATTTTCGCCAAGTAGAATATGCGCGTTTACAAGTCCTTCAACCTTCGATATTTCATCGGGGGTAAGGGCTGCGAAATGAGTGAAGTCGAAGCGACAACGGGAAGCATCAACGTATGAGCCTGCCTGCTCAACGTGTGAGCCGAGCACCTGACGAAGTGCCGCCTGAAGTAGATGTGCTGCAGAGTGATTACGCATTATAGCGGCACGGCGCATGCCGTCAACCTCGGCGCGGACTACATCGCCTACCTTAACATCGCCGTTGGCGATGGTGCAGAGATGGATGTAAACGCCGTCAGATTTCTTGGTGTCGGTAACGGAAATCATTGTATCGTGGTCATAAATAGCACCGCTGTCACCCACCTGACCGCCGCCTTCGCCATAGAAAGGAGTCTTATCAAGTATGAGAGTGAAGTCACCTTCGGTAACGCGGTCAACCGGTGCATCGTCAACGATAATTGCGAGTACCTTTGCACCGTCTGTAACGGTTTCGGCATATCCGGTGAACTCGGTCTTCGCCATTTCAGCAAGAAGAGTCTTGCTTGTATCGCTCCAACCGCTGATGTTAGCGCGTGCACTTCTTGCGCGAGTCTTCTGCGCGTTCATAAGATCAGCGAAGGTATCCTCGTCGATCTTGAGATTCTGTTCAGCCGCAATCTCACGGGTGAGGTCGATCGGGAATCCAAATGTATCGTACAGCTTGAACACCTCATCACCGGAGATAGTGTCAACACCGTCAGTAAGTGCACGGCGAATGAGATTTGAGAGTATGGAGAGACCGGCATCGATAGTTGCGTCGAAGCGTTCCTCCTCCATGGATATTACTTTCAAGATGTAGTCATGTTTTTCGATAAGTTCGGGATAACCGCCCTTATTTTGGTCGATAACTACCTCGCAAAGTTCAGTAAGGAACGGACGGTTGATACCAAGGAGCTTGCCGTGGCGTGCCGCGCGGCGAAGGATACGGCGAAGAACGTAGCCGCGGCCTTCATTTGAGTGAATAACCCCGTCCGAAATCATAAATTTAGCTCTTCTGATATGGTCGGTAACAACGCGGATGGAGACATCATCATCTCCGCCGCCACCATATGTCTTGCCGGAAATAGAGCAGACAGTGTCGAGTATCTTTCTGACGGTATCAACCTCGAAGAGGTTATCAACGCCCTGCATTACGCAAGCAAGACGCTCAAGGCCCATACCGGTATCGATATTCTTCTGGATAAGCTCGGTGTAATTGCCGTTTCCGTCATTGTTGAACTGTGAGAATACGTTGTTCCAGATCTCCATGTATCTGTCACAGTCGCATCCGGGCTTACAGTCGGGAGAACCGCAACCGTACTTTTCACCGCGGTCAAAGTATATCTCGGAACAAGGACCGCAGGGACCGGAGCCGTGCTCCCAGAAGTTGTCAGCTTTTCCGAGGCGTACAACGTGAGCGGGATTAACGCCGATCTCGTTTACCCAAATATCGTATGCTTCGTCATCGTTCTCGTAAATAGAGGGCCAGAGAAGCTCGCCAGGGATTTCAAGAGTAACGGTAAGAAATTCCCACGCCCAAGCGATTGCTTCGTGCTTGAAATAATCGCCGAAGGAGAAGTTTCCGAGCATTTCAAAATATGTGCCGTGGCGCGCGGTTTTACCGACACGCTCAAGGTCGGGAGTTCTGATACACTTCTGGCATGTGGTAACACGGCGGCGCGGCGGTTCAACCTCACCGGTGAAGAACTTCTTCATAGGCGCCATACCCGAGTTAATGAGCAGAAGAGATTTGTCATTGTTAGGTACAAGTGAGAAGCTTGGAAGGCGAAGATGACCCTTTGATTCAAAGAAGGAAAGGTACTTTTCGCGAAGCTCATTTAAGCCTGTCCATTTCATATTAGAATTCCTCCAAAATTTGCAGTATTATTTTTACATTATTAAAATATTATATCACATGGGCATTGAATTGTCAATACGAAATCAGTCCGTAAGAAAGCGCTGTACATTCAATTAATAAATTCCTTTATAATTTGCCATTCGGAATATAATGTTTCTACAGTTTGCGATGCATTTGCCGGACTTGTTGAGGGAAGACGCGTGGCGTGAATTTGCGTGACCGGAAAAATCAGTTTGCCATAAAGTTTATCCGCCGTCATACCGTTAGTGAATATATGTGTTACTTTTGTCTT
>JAFQVU010000115.1 GCA_017407885.1 Clostridia bacterium | reverse complement strand
TGAGTGCCGAAACGGGCACGCAGATGACATCTCCGCCCCATTCCTCGGGTACAAGCTCGTACTGTGTGAGCTCTTGCTTGACGTTGTCAGGATTTGCAGTGGGTTTATCCATCTTGTTTATCGCAACTACGATGTCAATACCTGCCGCCTTCGCATGGTTGATAGCTTCAACCGTCTGCGGCATGATACCGTCATCCGCCGCAACGACAAGTATTGCGATATCAGTCGATTTTGCTCCGCGCGCACGCATCGCGGTAAACGCCTCGTGACCTGGAGTATCGAGGAAAGTGATGTCACGTCCGTTGATGTTCACGCGGTACGCACCGATCGCCTGCGTAATACCGCCTGCCTCGCCGGATGTTACATTAGTATGGCGGATAGCATCGAGAAGCGAAGTCTTACCGTGGTCAACGTGACCCATTACGCAGACAACAGGGCTGCGAGGTTCAAGATTATCCGCGCTGTCCTCTGCTTCGTCGAACAACTTTTCTTCTATCGTAATAACGACTTCCTTTGTCACTTTTGCACCAAGCTCGTCTGCAACGAGATATGCGGTATCGTAGTCGATAACCTCATTTACGGAAGCCATTACACCAAGCATCATCAGTTTTTTGATTACTTCGCCTGCTGTGATCTTAAGACGAGAAGCAAGCTCGCCGACACTTATCTCATCGGGAACGGTGATCTGAAGCGGCTGTTTCTTCGCACGCTCTATTCCCTGTTTGCGCATTTTCTCCATTGCCATGCGCTCTTTTTCGCGCTGGGAGTGGAAATCGCGAGTGTTCTGCTTCTTTAATTTCTGCTTCTGCGCGCGTCCGTCCATGCCGGTATCCGCCGCAAGGTTTTCAAGACGCTCATCGTATTTGTCGAGATCCACCGTGGTGGTACGCATATCAACAATACGGCTCTCACCGGTGTTTTTCGCAGCATTTTGACCACGTGTATAGGTATGAACTGGTTCACGCTTGGATGCAGGCTGACGGCGTTCGTTTGCGGAATCTTTATCCTTGAATCCGCCTCCGAATCCCTGCGAACGGTTGTCGTTTCTCTGGAATCCACCCTGTCCTCCGCGATTGTCGTTTCTTTGGAAATCACGGCGCTCACCGTTCTGAGGACGTGCGCCGTCACGGTTCATGGGCGCGCCCTGAGGACGTCTGTCGCCCTGCATAGGACGGTCACCGCGATTGTCGTTTCTCTGGAAATCACGGTTCTGGAAGTCACGGCGCTCACCGTTCTGGGGACGTGCACCGTCGCGATTCATGGGTGCGCCCTGAGGACGTCTGTCACCCTGGGGTGCGCGGTTATCTTCGCGTGGCTTGGGTGCATCAGTCTTTGGAGCATCGGCTTTTGCCGCTTCAGCTTTTGGAGCTTCTGTTTTAGGAGACTCTGCCTTAGGAGTTTCAGTCTTTGCGGTCTCTGTCTTTGGCGCGTCTGTCTTCATATCTGCCGCTTTTTCAGATTTAGCGGCTGTCTTTTTAGGCGCAGGCTTTACCTCTTCCGACTTCGGTTCTGCTTTCGGTTCTTCCGCTTTTATCTCCTCCGACTTGGGAGCAGCTTTAGCTACTTCCTTCTTGGGCGCTTCAGAGGGAATAATGACCTTTTTATCGAGATAATCGCCTATGCTGTCGACCTGTGTGCGCTGTGTAAGCGCATCCATAATCAGTCCCCATTCTTCGGGATCAAGTGATGCCGAATGAGATTTGCCGTCAAGACCGTTTTCGGCAAGGACATCAAGAATCTCCTTGTTTTTAACTCCGAGATCCTTCGCAAGACTGCTTATTTTTGTTTGATTCTTCTGGGTTGCTGCCATATTCTATCAATCATCCTTTCGATGCGGTAATATCAATGTGATGCCGGCTCAAAATAAGCCGCGATACCGTTTACAAAATTCATATCGGTAACTCCGATAACTGCGATACTTCCAACCTTTCCGATCCTCTGCGAAAGATCACCAGCGGTTGTTGGGATGGTGCACATATCTGCACCGTAGTATTTACAGGCATCCGCTATTCTCTTTTTTGTGTTGGCTGATGCATCGCTTGCCACAAGCACGAGCGGCAACTTTCCGCGCCGCACCTCGTCTCTGCAAAGATCGGTTCCGCATACAAGCTTACGCGCTCTCGCGGCAAACCCAAGCAGTCCGAGCAGCTTTTGCTCCGTGCCTTCGCGCAGAGTATATACACAGCCGTTGTCGTTAAAATCACTCATTTTCAGCAAGTTCCCCCTCTATCGCGGCGTAAACCTCATCGGGGATCTCCACCTCAAGCGCACGCTCAATGCATCTGCGTTTTCTGCACTTTTTAAGGCACTCAACACTCCTACATACATACGCGCCGCGCCCCGATTTTTTACCGGTCAGATCAAGTGATACCGTACCGTCGGGTGAGCGTACCACACGCGCAAGCTCTGTCTTGGGTTTTGAGGTGTTGCATCCGAGGCATTTACGCTCCGGAATCTTTTTCTTTGGTCTTGCCTGAATATTTTCCTGCAAAATACGTCCTCCCGTATTTGTATCATATTCGGCGCTCACATTAATATTAGCCACCGAATACCGTTAGTTGTTTTTCATTTTGATTATCATGGTCAGATTTCGACTGATTCTTCGTCTGCCGAATCAATAAACGCCTGCTTTGCGGCTTCTTCCATCTCAAGAGCCTCACGTGTCTTGATGTCGATCTTAAAGCCGGTAAGACGTGCGGCAAGACGCGCGTTCTGACCTTCCTTACCGATAGCCAGCGAGAGCTGGTCAGCATCAACGACCACGCGGCAGGATTTTTCGGAATCGAGTACGACTTCCTTAACAGCCGCAGGCGAGAGAGCCGCACTGATATATTCAACGGGATCCTCGCTGTATTTTATGATGTCGATCTTTTCACCGCGAAGCACGTTTGTTATCGACTGAATACGCATGCCGCGGTTACCGATGCACGCACCGATTGGATCCACATTTTCGTCACGACTCATGACAGCCATCTTGGTACGTGAGCCTGCCTCACGGGTGATGGACATGATAACAACAGTACCATCCTGAATCTCGGGAATTTCAAGCTCGAAAAGGCGCTTTACAAGTCCCGGTGCTGTACGCGAAAGAGAAACGAGCGGACCGCGCAGGGTTTCCTTCATAACCTCGGTAACAAACACCTTAATACGGTCTCCGACATTGAAATGCTCACCGGGAATCTGGTCCATTTTCTTAAGGTAAACCTTACTTGTGCCGGTATCAACGAGTACATCCTCGTTTTCGGGATCGACCTTATCAACGATAGCGGTGATGATCTCTTCTTTCTTGGACTCATATTCCTTTATCATCATGGAACGCTCCGCCTCGCGGATGCCCTGAATGATGACCTGCTTTGCGGTCTGTGCGGAGAGTCTTCTGAAGTTCTTCGGCTTCAGTTCAGTCTCGCAGACGCCGCCGAGTGAATATCTCTTGTTTACCTTGCGTGCATCCTCGAGCGAGATCTCCTGCTCCTCGTCAACAACCTCTTCAACAATGTTCTTCTGCTCAAACATGCGAATAGAACGCTTTTCCTTATTGATATCGACGCGCACATTTGCAAGACCGTTGCGGTCACGCTTATATGCACTGACAAGGGCTGCTTCTACACGTTCAAGCATGTAGTCAACGCCGATGCCCTTTTCTTTTTCAAGCAGTTCGAGCGCTTCAAATAATTCGGAATTCATTTTTATAACCAAGCCTTTCTGAAATATAGTTAAAAATCATATACGGTCTTTGCTTTTGAAACCGCTTCATGTGGAATTACAAAATCTTCTCCGTCAATTTCAAGGGTGATTTTTTTATCCTCATACCCTTTAAGAATACCTACAAGAGATTTTGTACCCGGGCGAGCTTCGAGCGGAGCAAAAAGACGAAGTTCAAGCTTTTCGCCAATGCACACCGCATAGTGCCAATCATACTTGACAGTGCGTTCGAGTCCGGGAGAGGAAACCTCGAGGTGATATGCGTCCTCAATAGGATCAAGCTCATCGAGCATCGGATCAATGGTACGGTGAACCTTTTCGCAGTCGTTGATGTCAATACCCTTTTCGCAGTCAATAGTAAAACGCAGGAACCAATCCGCGCCCTCTTTGACATACTCGATGTCCCAGACATCGTAGCCAAGCTCATTGATAGTCGGCTTCAGCGCTTCGGTAACGACAGCGACCACATTTTTTGATGATTTTTTTTGTTTCACGATTCTTCTCCGTTCACAAAAACATAAATTAAGAGTGGGTTTTGTCAACCCACTCTCCTTTATTCATACTATCTTACAATAATAGTATATCACAACTTTCCTGAAATTGCAATACCTTTAGGGAAATTTTTTTGAATTTTACAAATATGTGTGGGAATATGAGTTTATCGGAACGTTCGTCGCTCCGAGCGTTGGCGCTCCCGTGCGGTGCACAGCACCGCCTGCCGTATTGCAGAGAGGACCCAATTGTCACTCAAACTGGTCGCAAAGCGACACTGCAACGAGTTCGCAAGCGAACTCGACACGCCGATCCATAAGTTCCCCTCTGCACTCCCCTCCTTGGCTCGGCTGTCCTCGGCTGCGGAGTTTCCTTTTTTAATAGCTCTTATCTGAATTTTTAGACAGCCGAGTAGCCGAGGCTTGAGGGGGTGGAGGGGGAGCACGCATCGGCGTTTGAGAGCAGTGGCTTCCCCTCCCGAGCGGCGGCAATGCCGCCGCGAGCAGTACGGCAGGCGGCGCAGAATACCGCTTGGGAGTTACGCAAATCGAAGCCTTAAACTCCCCAACAAACTATAATTGATGCAAACATCAAAAACAGTCCGCCATGCAACCACATAGCGGACTGTATATTATAGAACTTTTGATAAAAACTCGCGTGTACGCGGATGCTTCGGCGCCTCAAAAAACTCTTTGGGAGTGTTCTCTTCGAGTATCACACCTTGATCCATGAATAGAATACGCGACGCAACCTCGCGTGCAAATCCCATCTCATGTGTAACGACTACCATCGTCATACCGTCATTGGCAAGCTCGCGCATGAGATCGAGTACCTCACCAACCATCTCCGGGTCAAGCGCGGATGTAGGCTCGTCAAAAAGAATCACATCGGGATTCATCGCAAGCGCACGTGCTATAGCAACACGTTGCTTCTGACCGCCGGAGAGTGTTGACGGATATACATTCGCCTTGTCTGAAAGTCCGATGCGCTCGAGCAAACGAAGCGCATTCTCGCGTGCATCTGCTTTTATCTGTGCTTTCGTCGCGGATGTATCTACACGCTCTTTCTTGTTCTTTTTGCGTCTGAACAAATTCGTGAACGGCAGGAAGAAATTCGACACCTTCGCATGGCGCAGATCGGTGAGACCGATATGCACAGGTGCAAGCATGATGTTCTCTATAACCGTCTTGTTGTTGAAAAGGTTAAACTGTTGGAACACCATGCCAATCTTACGGCGGTGAAGGTTGATGTCAACCTTCATGTCAGCGATATTGACGCCGTGGAATATGATCTTGCCACCGGTCGGATCTTCCATACAGTTAAGACAGCGAAGGAACGTACTCTTTCCGCTTCCCGACGGTCCGATGACGCAAACAATATCGCCGCTGTTAATGGTGACGTTTACGCCTTTTAACACCTCGAGCTTGCCGAAGCTCTTTCTAAGATCAATTACGTCTATCACTTCTTGCAAGCCCCCTTTCCATAATCCGGATACCAAGCGAAATAATCATGACTATGACAATATAAATAATCGCCATCACAAGATAAGGCACCATAAATTCATAGGTGTTCGTACCTATCATCTTAAACGCCATATAGAGGTCGGCAACCGCAACGAACGATACGACCGAGGTCTCCTTGATAAGTGCTATAAACTCGTTTCCAAGTGTCGGCAGGATGTTTTTGACAGCCTGCGGAATAACTATCTTCATCATCGTGGTTGAGAACGACAAGCCTACCGCACGTCCGGCTTCCATCTGACCGCCGTCGACCGACTGTATGCCCGAACGCATTATCTCGGATATATACGCACCGGAATTAAGTCCAAATACCATTATGGCAACATTAAGACCGCTCATTCTTACTCCGATAAGCGGAAGAAGCACATAGTAGAATACCAGAAGCTGTACCACTATAGGCGTACCGCGAAAAAGTCCTACATAGAATGTGCATATTCCGTTGAGTATCTTCGGCAGAGTCTTATATTTAGGTATAACACGTACAGTAGCGATAAGCGTACCGATAACAATACCGATAAGCAGACCGATAACCGCAATCATCGCGGTATGCTTCAGTCCCTCGATAACTGTTATGTAACCGCCTTTTTCGATAAAGTAGTTAAGGAATGTTTCTATTTTTTTCGGAAAATTACCCATTTTCGATGATTCCTCTGTTAAAACACGGCGCCCTCCTAATTGCTTGCAAGTAGAAGGGCGCACCGTTTGATTTACTTACTGTGTCAACAAACTCAGTTCATTGCGTTGTATGCTTCAACGATGTAAGCCGCAGGAGCAGAGTCGATTACAACATAGTTGATGTTGCCGTTGATAAGGTCGGTAACAGCGAGAGTACCGTTATCGTAACCCTTGCACTCTACAGCAAAGCCGTCAAAGCCCCAGTCAGCGTCACCCTCAACATAGAACTGACCTGTAGTACCGGTCTGAACACCGATCTTGGTGGTGTTGTCATATGTATTGAGGATAGCAACGATATCATCAACAGTCTCGCATGCATCGAAGGTTGTATCGTCACCTTTAACGATGAGCTTCTGGGATGCGTTGTAGTAGGATGTGGTGAAGTCAACGTGCTCCTTGCGGTCTTCTCTTACGGTAAGACCTGCCATAGCGATGTCACACTTCTGCTGACCAACGGAGAGGCATACTGCATCGAAGTCCATGTTCATGATAACAAGCTCTTTGCCAAGCTCTTCAGCGATAAGAGCTGCGATCTCCATGTCAACGCCAAGGTAGTTGTCACCGTCCATGTACTCAAACGGAGCAAATGCTGCGTTTGTAGCAACAACGAACTGATCCTTGGTCTCATCAAGAGCCGCGGAAACTACGGGAGTAGGAGTGCCGTCGCCAAAATACTTGTCACAGATCTCGTCGAACTTGCCGTTTTCCTGAATTTCAGCGATGATCTCATTTACGGAAGCGAGAAGCTCGGGCTGAGTCTTGTCAACGCCGAATGCGTACTCTTCTTCGGTAAGCGCGATGTCGATAAGCTTAACAGAAGCTGTGTCCTTTGTGGTGCCGCAGGAAACAAGCAGAGTTGCTGCCATAAGTACTGCGAGCATAATTGCAAAAATTCTCTTCATGGTTTATTCTCCTTTTATTGAATTATAATGATAAAATTTTGCGCTGTATATATATTACACCAATTCTTTTGAAAAAGCAATAGTAATACTACACAAATTGTACGCATCAGCAAAAAAGTTTTTATAGCGGCAACTTGCTATTGCAATTTTCGAAGCTCAAAAATCGCAAATTTTTTTATTAAACCCCTTGACAAACAATTCGATTTGTGATATTATATATAAGTACCAAGTATGCGAGTGTAGTTCAATGGTAGAATTCCAGCCTTCCAAGCTGGTCGCGTGGGTTCGATTCCCATCACTCGCTCCAATATAAAATGAGAAGGTCTTGTGCCTTCTCATTTTTTGTACCCTCGCATTATAATCAGGAGGTATGATATGCCGACTCAAGCTGATACCAACCCATTCCCCTACAGCGACTCTAATAAGCGTTACTATTCATACGATTATTTTCTCCGTCAAAAATTCGGCACAAAATGCGCCAAATTACCGCTTGACGGCGGATTCACCTGCCCCAACCGCGATGGAACTCGCGGAGTAGGCGGCTGCATATATTGTTCAGCACGCGGCTCGGGTGACTTTTGTTCTGATGCTTCCGTATCAATAGAAAATCAGCTTTCCGAGGCACTGGCACGGCTTTCAAAAAAATGGGAATCTCCTAAATGTATTGCATATTTTCAGGCATTTACAAACACATATGCCCCCCTGTCCGTACTACGCGAGAAATACGAGGCGGCGCTGAAATTTCCCGGTGTCGTCGGACTCTCCGTGGCAACGCGCGCTGACTGTCTGCCTAATGATGTGTGCGAATATCTCGCGGAGCTTGCCGAGCGTACATTCCTCACGGTTGAGCTTGGACTGCAGACAGTTCATGACAGCACGGCATCCTATATAAACCGCGGACACACGTTCGCCGAATTTGTTGCAGGCTATAATAAGCTCCGCCGTGCCTCGAACATGATAAATATATCCGTACACCTTATAAACGGTCTGCCGCATGAGACTACCGACATGATGCTTGAATCGGCACACACCGTAGCAAAGCTTGCGCCGGATCAGCTTAAACTCCATCTTATGCACGTCATCGACGGGACACCGCTTGCTTCAATATACCGCCGAGGCGAGTTTGAGTGTCTCACGCTTGATGAGTATGCAGATACAGTCGTTCGCCAGCTTGAAATAATGCCGGAGACGACAGTTATCGGAAGACTTACAGGCGATGGTGCGGCTGATACTCTTATCGCCCCCGAATGGAGTAAGAAAAAATTAGTTGTGATGAACACCATTGACAAACTTATGTATTCGCGCGGCACCTGGCAGGGACGTTTGGCGGATAAAACAGATAAATAACCACTTGACGGAAGTGCTTGCAAATCAGGCGCTTCCGTTTTCATTTGGCTAATTTATACAAAAAATGTGAGTTGATTTCTATGTCCCAATGGATATTATTTTTATTAAACCCCTTGAAAAATCTTCGCGCATAATGTATAATAAACAGTGTACTCAGTTATCGAATATCATGATTTATGACCAAAATACATAGAAATTATATATTCGTCTACCTGAATCCTGTCCGCGCTTTCGTGTTCGGACGGTACATTCCCTATTATAAATAACGTAAAAGGAGTATCTCACCATGGACAAAATCACAACAAAAAGTATACGTAACGTCGCCTTGCTCGGACACGGCGGAAGCGGAAAGACCTCGCTTTGCGAAGCTATGCTTTACCTTGCGAAAGAAACCGACCGTCTGGGCAGAACTCCTGAGGGAAACACCGTGAGCGACTACGATCCCGAGGAGATAAGAAGAGGCTTTTCACTTTCAACTACTGCTACTCCGCTCGCTTGGCAGGACAGTAAAATAAATATAATTGACACTCCCGGTTATCTTGATTTCACTGGCGAGGTGCTTGAAGGTATGAGAGTTGCCGACAGCGCTCTGATCGTTGTTGACGGTCGAAGCGGCGTCGAAGTCGGTACGGAGCTTGCATGGGATATGGCTGAAAAGGAAGGCATCCCGAAGGCATTCTTCATCAACCGTTTTGATGACGGAGAGGCTCGCTTCAAGAGAGTGTTTGATTCGCTTCGCGAGAAATTCGGTGTAACCGTTTGTCCGCTTCTCATCCCTATGATCGAAGGCGACAAGGTTATCGGTTTCCTTAACCTCATTGATATGAAGGCTGAGGTTTACGACAAGAGCGGTTCCAACATGGTATCGGAGATCCCAGAGGAATTCAAGGCAATCGCCGAAGAATACCGCAATATGCTTTATGAATCTATCGCACAAACAAGTGACGATCTGATGGATAAATTCTTCAATGAAGAACCGATCACATACAATGAGGCAATGAACGCAGTTCATGACGGCATTATAAACGGCGAGATCGTTCCCGTATTCTGCGGTTCCGCGACAAAGATGTGGGGTGTTACGGCAGTGCTTGACACCATCGCCAATTCCTTCCCACGCCCGACCGCTCGCAAAACTGAAACAATCATCACTGATGACGGCGAAGACAAGATCGCTATTGATCCCGAGGGCGAAACTTCCCTCTTTGTATTCAAGACTGTCGCTGACCCGTTTGTTGGAAAGATGTCGTTCTTCAAGGTCATGAACGGCTCGCTCAACCGTGATGCGGCTCTGCGTAATACTACCACCGGTGCAACCGAAAAGATGGCTCGTATTTACACAATGCGCGGCAAGAAGCAGAACGAAGTCGATCATCTCTGCTGCGGCGATATCGGTATGACCGCGAAGCTTGCGGCAACCAACACTGGTGACACTCTCACCGCTTCCGCAAAGGATATCAGATACAGAGGCATTGCATTCCCCGAGCCTTTCTTGACGCAGGCTATCAAGCCGCTCGCAAAGGGTGATGAGGATAAGATATCCTCGGGTATTGCGAAACTTCTCGAAGAGGATCTCACCATCCGCTATGAAAATAACGCCGAGACCAAGCAGCTGCTCATCTCCGGTGTAGGCGATATTCACCTTGACGTGCTTGTTGCAAAATTAAAGAACCGCTTCGGAACATCTGTTGTGCTTGACAAGCCGAAGATTGCGTACCGCGAGACCATTAAGAAGACAGTTGAAGCCGAAGGAAAGCATAAGAAGCAGTCTGGCGGTCACGGTCAGTATGGTCATGTACGCATCAAATTCTCGCCGAGCGATGCTGACGGACTTACCTTTACCGAAAGCGTAGTAGGCGGTGCTGTACCGAAGGGATTCTTCCCAGCAGTTGAAAAGGGACTTCTCGAGGCGATGCAGAAGGGCGTACTCGCAGGTTATCCCGTAGTAGGACTTGCGGCTGATCTCTATGACGGATCGTATCATGACGTTGACTCATCGGAAATGTCGTTCAAGATGGCAGCAAGCCTTGCCTATAAGGAAGGTTTGCCCAAGGCAAATCCCGTGCTCCTTGAGCCGGTAGGCTCGCTCAACTGTCTCGTTCCCGACAATATGGTGGGTGACGTTATCGGCGACCTCAACAAGCGCCGCGGACGTGTGCTCGGCATGGAAGCATCACACGATAAGAAGGGTTACACCAACGTACAGGCAGAAGTGCCCAAGGCTGAAATGATGGATTATCCCATCGCGCTCCGTGCTACGACACAGGGACGCGGAAGCTTCACCTTCTACTTCGAGCGTTACGAGGAAGTTCCCGCAAATGTCGCACAGAAGGTTATCGCTGACGCGGCAAATGCTGAATAAAATATAAGCAACAACGAAAACCGCCGATTTCTCGGCGGTTTTCTTATATAATTAGGTGTTAGGGTGTTTTATGCTGCCACTCTATGCATTCAGCGCCAAAGCGTCAGTTACATACTGCGCCGCTGCCTTTTTGTTTACAACATCCTTTGTAATGATGACTTTATTCACATCAGCTCGCGACGGCACATCATACATGATGTCGGTCATTATATCCTCGATAATGGCACGAAGTCCACGTGCACCGGTATTTCGTTCGATTGCGAGCTTTGCTATTGCTTCAATAGCGCCATCTTCAAATACCAATTCTGCGCCGTCCATTCCGACCAGCTTTTGATACTGCTTTACGAGCGCATTCTTCGGCTCGGTCAAAATACGCACCAACGCCGTCTCGTCAAGGCTGTCAAGCGATACAATAACCGGAATACGTCCGACAAGCTCGGGGATAAGGCCGTATTTTACAATATCGTGTGGCGTGACATCCTTGAAGATGCCTGCTTTTACCTTTTCGTCCGCTTTCTTGATATCGCTTGTGAAACCGACCATTTGGTTGCCGCGGCGCTCTGCAATGAGGTCTTCCAATTTGTCGAATGCACCG
>JAFQVU010000114.1 GCA_017407885.1 Clostridia bacterium | reverse complement strand
CCGCGCTGGAGCGCGAGGTCAAGTGATGCGTGTGCATCATGGTCCTTATCGGCAAGCGTACCCTTGACACGCGAAATACCGATTGACACGGTAACAGGCATACTTCCCTCTCCGATGCGCACCTCGCGTATACGGTCAAGCACATCGAATTTTTTCTCAATGAATTCGTCAAGGTATCTCGCTTCAAACAAGAATATGAACTTATCGCGCTCATATTCCTTCAAGATACCGCCGACAGAATCTGCCCACTCCTTGAGGATCGCCTCGACCTGCGCCGCCGCCGAGCGATATTTCTCCTGAACGAACTGCATAAGCTCGTCAAGGTTATCTATCATTACATATGCGATTATAGTTTCTTCATCCGAAAGGCGCTTTGCAAGCTGACGCATCTCGGAGCGCTCGTTCCATACGGTTATGATATAATTTTTTCCCTGCGCGGTAATCTTGTATCCCTTGATACGGAATACACGGTCATTCGCCACAGCCTCAACGCCGTCAGGCGCATCGGTTTCCTCAACCGATGATGTGGTATCCGACAATATGCGGTCTATAGTCACATCAACAATACTGTCAATGTACTTGGCGTACATAACCTCACGAGGATTTGTTGCCTTGGTGAATGCATTGTTGTACCAGATTATCTTTCCGGACTCATCGCAAATAACGACCGGCAGATACAGCTTCAATATAAAGTCAAGCGTTATATTTCCAAGTATGGGCGACAGCTTCTCGTCATCGGGGTTTGCCATGCGGAAACTGAAAAAGCTGTAAAGTTTAAGTCCGATAAACTCCGCCGCGAAAAAGCATACAAGCATAACTCCGCCTGTGACAAGTGCGTCAAGCCGAGAAAAACGCATGATAAGCGCATAGATTATAAAGAAGATTGCCCCAATAACAACTGTAAGCATAACTCGCGCGGAAAATCTGCGCGGCTTTTGTTCCTGTTTGTTTTTCAAGCCAAATCATTCCTTTCTGTTTTTTGTAATGTGCCGGCGCGCACGGTTTTCTCTGATAGTAACAATCACGCCGAGCATACATAGAAGAATCATAACAACCTGCGGATTTATAAAAATCATTATAATTCCGAGTATAGGAAGGGCGCGGCTGAATGCGCCCACGCGTGCTTTTCCGCGCATACCGAGCACAATATCACGAAGACCGCAGTATAAGAATCCCGGCGAGAGAATCAGCACCAGATTCTGCAGTGCAATATATGCCGTCGTAACTCTTCCGTCCATCGGAGCAAGGAGCACAGTTGCGATATACGCGGCGATATACACGCCCACAGTCACGCCGTCAATCTCAATACGCCACTGCACCGTTTCCTGCGATATATCAACCGTCGGTCCGTCCTTACCCATTATCGCTTTTACGCTGACTCGTAGTCCCATGGGAAGCATTGACTGAACGCCGAAGACTCCGGCAAGAAGGCGTGTCGCCAGTGTAGCAAAATATGCAAGCACAATCAACATAGAAGCTATTGTACCTATAAGCAGAGTCTTGGTATAATAAAGCAGATCCTCTATCATATTGGGTGCAAAATACGGTACATCTTCGCCGTTCTTTTCATAAGTCAACTCGGCAAGGCTCTGTGCCGCCGGTTCAAAGAGTCCGTCGAGATAATCGCCGATTGTTTCTGCATTCAAAGCACCGTACTCATTGGCAACAGTAATCGCAAAGCTTGCGCCGACAAGTACAAACGCCAATGTGGCAGCAAGGGCGATGGATGCCGAACGCCCGAGTCCCATACGGACAGTGAGCGCTATCGGAAGTGCAATCACAAATCCGTACAAAGCGACGAGCGATACCGTAAGAGAGCTTGTATATAAATATGCCGCCGCAAAAGGCAGAATATTTATAAAAAGCAAAAGCAGCAGTTTCGGCTTCGAGCTGCCGAATTCAAGTAAAAGCAAAACATTCATCGCCGCTGTAACAAGTATTATCAGTGTACCGAGCACACCGAGAACGCCGACAGCCCCCACAAATGATAATATACACACAGTTACAAGAAATATCGCCTGTGTGGCTTTTGTCAGCCTTTTCGGTGTATTTTCACCGTTTTGGCTGTTAACATCATTTTGATCCTTATCCAAGCTATTACACCTTTCAGCCCGTCAAGGGCACAATACTCCATAATAATCTCATTATAATATTATACCACCTTTTTTCGTGTATGTAAATAGAAAATGCAAAATTTACATAACTTTCGGGCATATATTACACTATTTTTCTCATTTTTATGGTTTAACTGCGTTTTAAGACCTCAAGCAAGCACCTGCGGCAAACAAAAAGCGGTGGGATATTCCCACCGCCTTTAATGTTAGTTGATTTTTACATTCTCCCAAAGAGTGTTAAGATAATCAAGCATCTCTTTATCGAGATTTCTGTAAGCCAGTGTATTATACTGCTCTGCGAAATCGTCCATTTCGGGATAAAGCACCGCGATTACATCCTCTCCCATATCTTCAAGATACTGTTCGCTGTTGTAAACGATGCTGTTCGGAGATGCATAGAAGGTGTATTCAGCATTGGCAATAGCAGGCTCTTCGGAGAGCATATAGTTAATGAATATCTCCGCAAGCTCCTTGTTCTGCACACAGGTAGGTATACACATAGCATCAATATAGAAGTTGGTTCTTTCGGGGTAATAGAACTTCAGGTCAACATGCTCTGCCTGCGCATCAAGCATTGTAAAGTAATCTCCCGCATAGTAAGCACCGATAGCCGCCTCGCCCGACTCCATCATGTTGTATATCTCGTCCATTACATTGCTGTAAACAAGCGGACGCTGTGTCAAAAGCTCGTCGTAAGCAAGATCCCAGTCCGCCTTGTCGGTAGAGTTAACATCCAGTCCCAACTTATACATTGCGGTACCGAACGCATCGCGAGAATTGTTGAACTGCAGAATCTTTCCGCTGTACTTCTCATTCCACATAAGCTCCCAGCCATTGGCATCAGCCTCGTCTACTATATTTGCATCGTAGATCACTCCGACAATACCGTACGCATACGGAACAGTGTACTTATTCTCGGCATCATAGTAAAGTCCCTTGAATGTATCGTCTATATACTTATAGTTTGGAATATTATCGAAATTAAGCTCTTCAAGGAGTCCCTCATTTGCCATTCTGGCAATCATGTAGTCAGACGGGATAATTACGTCATAGCTTACCGCACCGCTTGAAATCTTGCTGTACATATCCTCATTGGATGCGAAAGTAGTGTAGTTTACTCTTACCTTCTGACCGTAAGTTTCAGCATACCATTTTTCAAACTCACGAATGGTATCAAAGCTTCCCTCACTGCCGTCGGAAATATATTCACCCCAGTTATATACATTGAGCGTAAGTGTATCCCCGCCGCAGCCCCCGAGGCACAATACCATTAATACAAGCGCGGCACACATTGCAATTATTTTTTTCATATCTGTCTCCTATTTCCTGCATTATACTCACCGCACGGATGAGAAAAGCACTATTTGGTTTTTGTCTTCTTTTTTCTAAGCTCACTGAGCTTTTTTCTGTCTTCGTTGTCAATAAAATTGCTGATAAGAAGCAGTGACATTGTAACAAAGAAAATTATAGTGGCAAGCGCATACATCTTTGGCGTCACCGTCTTTTTAGTCATAGCGTAAATTCTTATCGGCAGGGTTTCAAAGCCGTTTCCGGACGTAAAATAACTGATAACGAAATCATCAAGCGACAAGGTAAACGCCATGATAGCACCGGTAATGATACCCGGAAGTATTTCCGGAAGTTCCACCTTGAAGAACGCTTTTAAGGGAGTACATCCCAAATCCATAGCCGCTTCGGGAAGCGCACCGTCCATCTGCTGAAGTTTCGGGAGCACCTGCAAAATAACGTACGGCGTGCAAAAAGTAACATGCGCAATCAGCATAGTAAGAAAATTAAGGCTTGTAGCCGCGCCGAACAGTCTGCCGACAAACACAAACATCAGCATAAGAGAAATACCGGTTATAATATCGGGATTTATCATCGGAATATCCGTGACCGTATTCATCGCCGCACGGTACCATTTCGAGCGTAGCTTGTTTATGCCGACTGCGGCAAACGTACCAAGCACGGTCGATATCGCAGTTGCAGAAGCCGCAAGAATAAGCGTGTTCTTAACGGCGATCAGCGTATTGCGGTCATAGAAAAGTTCCTTATACCATTTAAGCGAAAATTCCGAGAATACGGAAAGGCTTTTCGCTTCGTTGAACGAAAATACAAGCAGTACGGCAATCGGAGCAAAGAGGAAACAAAATATAATTCCACTGTAGACCTTTGATGATAGTCTCATCTTAATCACCTCCGTACACGAAGCGTGCGGTCACATACTTAAAAATCGCCATCGCGGCAAGCAGTATTACCATAAGGATAAACGCTATCGCCGCCGCAAAATGCAGATTGTTGGCAACGTACTGACCTTCTATCGCATCGCCTATTAAGAAAAACTTACCGTTACCGAGCTTTTGCGAAATATAGAATGTACTGATTGACGGAATAAGCACCATAGTAATTCCGGAAATAACGCCGGGCATACTGAGTGGAAATATAACGCGACGGAGCACCGAAACGCTTCCACATCCGAGGTCTCTTGCCGCCTCAATAAGCCTAAGATCCATCTTTGAGAGAATAGAATATATCGGCAGAACCATATACGGGAAATAGTCGTAAACCATGCCGAGAATTACTGCGGTCTCTGTTCCGATTATGTGTATCTGTCCAAGCCCAAGTCCGCCAAGGAAACCGTTTATGATACCGGTATCCTGCAGTATGGTCATCCATGCATATGTACGGATCAAAAAGTTCATCCACATCGGGATCATGATAAGGGTAACCATAGTCTTCTGCGTTTTTTCTTTGGCGCGCGCCATGATATATGCCATCGGATATCCGAGAAGCAAGCATACTGCTGTAGAAATAACAGCCAGTTTGAGTGAGCGCAGGAAAATCAGAATGTACGTGCGCACTTCAGTCGTTGAACCGTCCGCCTCAACGATATTGCTGGTTGCAGTGAAAAAACGTGTAATATTATCTGTTGTAAAGGAAAAATCATTGTCGGTGAATGCGTAGAATCCGATAAAGACGAGCGGAACAACCACAAAAAGCACCGACCATATAGAGTATGGCGCCAACGCCGCGCGGTAGGTCACCGGCGTTTTGAGCGCACTTGCGGTCTTCATTCTTCGTCCTCACCTCCGGGTATAGCAAGCTCTTCAAGCTCGTTTGAATAAGAGGAATAGTCACCGAACATTCCGGAGTATTTGGACTTTTTCATTATATGGATAGCGTCCGGCTCAAGCGTGATTCCTATGTGGGAATTTTCCTCTACCGGATCAGTCGTCTGAATCATCCATTTGAATCCGCCGACATCAACTATCGCTTCATTATGCACTCCCATAAAGGTAACGGAAGTAACATTGCCGCATATCATTCCCTTTTCGGGAGCAACGATATCAACATCCTCCGGACGGACAACTACATCGACCGGCTCGTTTTTGTCAAATCCGGTATCAAGACATTCAAACACATGTCCGCCAAAGCGCACGCGGTAATCCTCAAGCATTACGCCGTCAATGATATTACTCTCACCGATAAAATCAGCAACGAACGCATTAACCGGCTCATTGTAAATATCAGTAGGAGAACCGACCTGCTGAATCTTACCCTCGCTCATGACGACAATAGTATCCGACATGGAGAGAGCCTCTTCTTGGTCGTGGGTAACGAAGATAAAGGTGATTCCGGTGTTTTTCTGTATCTTTTTAAGCTCCTGCTGCATATCCTTGCGAAGCTTTAAGTCAAGCGCCCCGAGAGGTTCATCGAGAAGAAGGATCTTCGGCTCATTCACGAGTGCTCTTGCAATCGCAACGCGCTGCTGCTGACCGCCCGAAAGGCTTGTAACTCTGCGATCCGCGAAACCGGAAAGCATTACCATCTTGAGCATTCTATCGACCTTTTCCTTGATCTCGGCTTTTGGAACCTTGCGCTCCTTAAGTCCAAATGCCACATTATCAAAAACATTCAGATGAGGAAAAAGCGCATACTTTTGGAACACAGTATTGACATGACGCCTATGCGACGGAACATCGTTAATACGCTCGCCCATAAAGAACACATCGCCTTCATCGGGAGACTCAAAACCGCCGATAATACGCAGAGTTGTTGTCTTGCCGCATCCCGACGGTCCGAGAAGCGTGATAAACTCGTTATCATGAATATCAAGACTCATGTCATCAAGCACCATTTCCCCGTCGAATGCTTTAGTAATATTTTTAAGTTCAATTATCTTTTCCATTTTGTAAGCCTGCCTTTTCATCTATCTGTCATTAATGGATATAAAATACAAAAAGCGCCGCGATGCGTATGCAGCGTGGCGCTTGTAATATGTGCGATGATGTGTTAAGGCGTGTTTCGGGAAAACTCCCTATTTTTCGCGCAAAAATTCCCGTAACCGAGCGAATTTTGTCGGTCAAGAATTCAATCAAATCGCAATCAGATCAGAGTCTATATAGCAAAGATTACTTTTACTACTCTTATTGATCATTTCACAAGTTCATGCCGCATGGCATATTCGGTTATAAAGTAACCAACTTATAAAACTGAGCTTTTAACTCAACCAATAAGGCAACAGAAGTTGCCAACCGCACCGGCGGTTTTCGGCATTCGACCCGGCTGTCCGTATGGCCTTAGCCGACATAAGATCGGCGGTCGTTCAATCTTACTTTGGAAAGACTCTTTCCAATTGAGATTAGTATCAGTATATCACAAACATCTTCGCTTGTCAATATCGAATATGATAAATTTCGTACTCGAGCATAAAAATATTATTGTGACATATAGCTTATTACCCAAAAATGCGCACAGAAACATTACAAGCCTCTGTGCGCAAAATAATTATTTAACTTTACTGTGCCGCATCAACGATAACGGTGAAATCTGCAGTCTTCAAGGATGCACCACCGATAAGTCCGCCGTCAACGTTTGCCTTGGAGAGAAGCTCTGCCGCGTTCTTCGCGTTCATCGAGCCACCATACTGAACAGTGATCGCCTCAGCAGCCTCTTTGCCGAACATCTCAGCAACAGCCGCGCGAACAAATCCGTTGCCCTCGTCAGCCTGATCTGCGGTCGCAGTCACGCCGGTACCGATTGCCCATACAGGCTCGTATGCGATGATGATGTTCTTTAACTGCTCAGCCTTGACGTTGGTGAGCGCCATCTTGGTCTGATACTTCAGCAGGGTCTCGGTGTAGCCAAGCTCTCTCTGCTCGAGGGTCTCGCCGACGCAGACGATGGCGGTAAGCCCTGCGTTGACAGCCGCGAGGGTGCGGAGGTTGACGGTCTGATCGGTCTCGCCGAAGTACTGACGGCGCTCGGAGTG
>JAFQVU010000113.1 GCA_017407885.1 Clostridia bacterium | reverse complement strand
CCGATCGGCATGGATGCAATAAAGAGCGGAATGATCATCAGTTCGCCCGGCACGTCCACGAATACGCGGAGCAAGAGCATTGCACCGATAAAGATCGCGGGAATTACTGCAAGACGAACAACGCTGACAAGATATGCGCGTACCGAGGTGAAGATCGCCTTGAAATTCAGCGAACCGAGCACGAAACCGGTCATGATCATTGCAACCGGCGACATACAGCCCTTGAGCGCGCCGGTCATGCCGGTCACGAATCCGGGAAGCTTTACACCGGTGAGACCAACGATCACACCGAGACCAAGCGCACAGAGGATCGGAATCATCTTCGGAGGTATCTTCAGTTTTTTGGACGAGCCGTCACCCGACAGCAGAATTGCACCGTACGTATAAATTGCAAACGTAAACGGAACCGCAAACAAGATCATCTTTGTCAGCATTTCCGAGCCGAATACACCCTCGATAACGGGGTAACCGACGTAGCCGTAGTTTGCAAAGGCAAACATATACATGTAAGTGCCGTATTCCTCCTTCGGTCTTCCCTTCATAAAGACAGTCGTAAAGAGCTTTGCGACCAGCAGAACGCCGATGAGAAAGATCACGCCGCTGATGACCATGACCGAATACGAGGTCAGCTTTTCGATCCGCACGTTGGTGGAAAGATTATTAAAGATCAACGCGGGCAGAAAAACGAAAGTCTCAAGAAGCGAAAGGCTCTTAGAGGTGTTCTCGGGGAGAAGCTTTGAACGGCGAAGGATAAAGCCGATGCCGATGTACAAAAGGATCATCAGGATCTGCGTTGCCGCTCTCGTAAAATACTCATACATGGGGGATGCGGTAACCGTGTTGATAAGCTCCATCATTTCAGCGTCAGAACGACCTTTCCTACGTTTTCACCGCGCTCCAGAATGCCGTGTGCCTCGATCGCCTGCGACATGGGAAGCACCTTATATACGGTAGGCTTGATCTCGCCGCTCTCCAGCTTGGGCCATACTTTTTCCACAAGCTCTGCGAGGAGATCCGCCTTTTCCTGTACGCTTCTCTTACGGAGCATACTTCCCACAAGGTGAAGTCCTCTTGTAAGGAGGGGACGGAGCCATACGTTAGTTTCAACGCCTGCAAGGGTGGAAATAACTACCCAATAGCCGCCCTCTGCCATATACTGCATACACTTGCCGAGGGTATCGCCGCAAAGGCAGTCCATAGCTACGTTTACGGGCTCACCCGCTTCGTCAAGTGCCTTGAATACGTCTTCAAGCTTTTCCTTGGAGGTATCAACTACGATGTCTGCGCCGAGAGGCTCGATAGCCTTTGCGATATCAGCATTAAGCACGCTTGTAACTACCTTTGCGCCAAACGCCTTTGCCATAGGAATTGCAACGCTTGCAAGTCCCGATGCGCCTGCGGCAATGTAAATGGTCTGTCCTGCCTTGAGGTGTCCCTCATAGAAAAGGTTAAGATAAGAGGTTGCGTAAGCCTCGGGAAGTGCGGATGCCTCAGCCATAGAAAGTCCCTTCGGAATAGGCATTACCATATTGTAGGGGACGGCGCAGT
>JAFQVU010000112.1 GCA_017407885.1 Clostridia bacterium | reverse complement strand
GGTCCGAATCCACCCGCTCCCACCAAAAATCCGATGCAAAAGCATCGGATTTTTTAATTTGGTGGGAGCGGGTGTATTCGGAAGACCGTGGGCATCCCGTAGGGGCGGACATGTGTAAGTTAATATAAAACGACGGCTCAATTAAAAATTGAGCCATCGTTCATGATGGATGTTATATTAATACGAGCATTTTACAAAGCATGCCGCACTTGTGACAGTAAGCGATGAGAAAAAGAGAAGTAGTCCAAGAAGAACGGCGCTTAAAATACTTGTGGCAGTTATTCCAACAGCCAAGAGAACTACGGAAAAGAGTATAGTGCCAAGTATTCCAACAAGAAGCGTTTTAAGGGAAGACGCTGCGCAAGGATTCTGCTCATTGCGTCTTGATAATAAAGAGGCAATGGTGAGTCCGCCGAGATATACAACAGCAACGCCGAGGCTTACCCAAAGGAACGCAGTGCCTACTGTAATAATGCCGGATATCTGTAAAAATGCAGTTACTATGCCGATGATCGCGCTGACTATAAGTGCTAATGTCGGACAGCTTGATTTATAGTTTGAATTAAACATAGCCTTTATCACCTCCCATATCAACATATGTCGAATAAAGGGTAAATGTGACTATGCTAAATGCAGGTTACAATGTCGAATTATTTGATCATACCGGCGTACAGCTTATTAAATAAATCTACGCCCCAGCGATATGCAGCAAGATATTCGGTTTCCTCATTCGTGAGTGCGCAGTGATAACGTATCAGCGGCACCAGCTTTTCATATGCCGGATTTTTTATTTGGTTGAGACTGCGCATAACAAGCTTGTCAGCGAGCCGCGTCAGAATATCACCGCCCGTGGTATGCTTTTCTATGTAATCAAGCGTTTGCTCGGCAAGAGCTATTTTTTCTTTTATAATTAGTCTTGCTACGAGTGCATAACCGAAATTAAGATCGAAATTCCCTACAACACCGGCGAGCTGACCTGTGCTCGTGTACTGATGTATTGCAAGCTTTTTACCGGATTCTGTCGGCTTGCTTACAGATCCGCCTTTGGGATAATGCGCTTGCCAGACGGGGTAGGGGATCTTATCAATATCTATATGATATTTAATATGATCTGTGTTTGTATAATGACATGCTTTAAATCCAGCCTCCTCAACTCTGTGACAAAACGCGGCAACTAACGTCGAAAGCTCATTACGTGAAAGCCCGGCAAGCCATTTGTTACCGTAATTTTCTGCATCGCATGCAAGATAAAGCGATATTTTCTCACGGAACGGCTCGACTGTTTTTATAAAAAAGTCCGCTTCGCGATACGCATCGTCCAGCGTTGAGGCAGTAAAAAAGTGGTACGCCCCTACCGGTATACCGACTTTGTGAAAGCCTTCTACATTTCGTGCGAATTTCGAGTCTTTGAATAAATATACTCCTTTTGAATAAAGTGAGTGCCCCTGTGATGCTTTTACCATCGCAAAGCGGACTCCCGCGATTTTTGCGGCAATATGGTTGAAATCTCCGTTGTTTGTTGAAACATCAATGCCGAAAAGCGGCATAATAATCCCTCCTTTGTTTTTGTTAGGTCGCATGCAGATATTCTGCGGATTTTTCACGCATGAAATGCTCAAGCTTGTCCGCGGCAAGACGGTATTCGAGAAGCTGTTTCGCGCATGCATCATCGCTTGTAATGGCTTTCAGAGCCTCGGTGTTTGCCTCAGCAAGCCTTCCTGTGGCGTGCATAAGATCACCACGCGCAATGTTCTCATCAACCCGGTCACTTTCACGTCGCTCAAGTATCCCTTCAAGCTTGTCGATACGCCGCAGTACCAAGCCGCTGATTATAGATGACGTACCGATAATACCGCAAACCGATATGATTATAGCCCACACATCCACTCTCTTCACCTCCATGATGTGTTTTCTATATTTTAACGTGAACTAAATGCCTCTGCACGCTGTTCTGTACCATATAATACCGTCTGTTTTGACAAAAATAAAGGAGCGTATCAGTACAAAAAGCACTGATACGCTCAAATATGATATTAGTGATGAATTTATTCGCTTCTGAGCGCGATTACGGGATCCTTTTTAGCCGCAACACGAGCCGGAATGAGTCCTGCTATATATGTCAGAAGCATGCTGATGATAACAAGCGCGACAGCACCTACAAACGGGAGCTGTGCAACATTTGCAATATCGGTTATATTTTCAATAATGATGTTGATCGGTATAGAGAGAAGTAAAGTAACCCCGATTCCGATCATACCTGAAGTAAATCCGACAATGAGTGTTTCTGCATTGAATACTCGCGCAACATCACGCTTCGACGCACCGACTGCACGGAGAATACCGATCTCTTTGGTGCGCTCAAGCACGGAAATGTAGGTGATAATACCTATCATTATCGAGGAGACAACGAGCGATATAGCAACGAATGCTATAAGAACATAGCTTATTGCGTTGATTATAGTTGTAACCGACGAGAGCATAATACCGATATAATCTGTGTAATTTATCTGACTCGTCTCGTCGCGCGATGCGTTATATTCTCTTATCTTGTCGGAAATCAGCTCTTTGGAATCAAAATCCTTCGGGTATATGAGGATACTTGAAGGAACATCAAGACTTGATACGCCAAGCAGAGTGAGATTGCCGTCGTATGTTGCATCGGTTGACTGCGCTTCAAGAGCTTGAGAGAACATTTCGATTATCTTTTCGTCGGGCATACCTGCGCCTTTCATCTGGGCAACAGAGGCACTGACGCTTGCCTGTTCTTCGGCGGGGAGTGTAGAGATGTACGCTTCGATATCCGACATGGTAAGCGGTTCATCGGACTCTTCGGTTTCAAATTTGATTCCCGTAAAGATATCGGTATCGGGAGACTCAATCTGCGCTTTTACGATTTCGGAATCGTTGTTTTCGTTAATAAGTCTTTCCATAAGTGCAGGGAGATATCCGACTGTACCCGAAGCGCTGGTCGCGGTTGCTTCTTCGCTCGGACGAATTATACCAACGACAGAAAGCTTGTGTTCATCGTCAAATAGCGATTTTATATATTCGGCATCGTCTGATTTATCAACCCATGTGCCGCCGTTGTGCTCATACTTCGCGGAGCTTGGAAGCAGATAATACTCCAACTGAAGAAGCTCGTCATAGGAATAGCTTGTGGCTTCGTCCTGGTTGAATTCGCCGTTCATGATGTCATACATCATTCCGTCAAGCGTTGACTGATCTTTCAGACCGAGTGCGAAGAGGGCCATGTCGGAGATTTCATTATTCTTGTTTACGATAATAACAAGCTCATTCCATTCCTCGGGCATGCGTCCGGCAATTACATCGTACTGATTGTCAAGTAATTCATCATTATCAATGAGTTCATCCCAAACTTTCAGACCGCTGCTGCCTCCCATGGATGTCATCATGCTTGACATTTCGCTCATCTGGGTCATTCCCGCCGAATCAAAGACTGTGTTCGGTTCAACCTGAATAAGCGTTTCACCGTTTCCGTAATCGGCGAGCGTGTATACATTAAGTGGTGTAGAGTAGCCATATTTTATGTCGCTGACAAGTGATAAAAATCCGTTGACTTCATCGTCAATGAATTTTTTGAAGGAAGCAAGGTCATTATCGGTAACTTCACTCATCATGGCGGAGAGCATATCTCCCATTACGTCGCTTGAATATACACGGTCAAGTTCACGGTCAACCTCTGCGGCCTTTTGCCCCATGAAATTTTCCATCATCGAGGTCATGTCAACGGTTTGGGATTCTATCATTATGGGATAACTTGAAAGAGTATTTTCCTCGACATCATTAATATATAGAGTTATACCGTTTGAAATCGAAAGAATAAGCGCTATGCCGATAATGCCGATTGAACCTGCAAATGCGGTAAGAAAAGTACGTCCTTTCTTTGTCATGAGATTATTAAGTGAAAGGTTCATGGCGGTGAAGAACGACATGGATTTCGTTTTGTCGCGCTTGGTGCTTGACGGCAACTGCGCCTCGGCTGAATATGGCTCGGAGTCGGAAACTACATTTCCGTCGAGCAGGCGTATTATGCGCGTTGAATACTTCTCGGCTATATCAGGGTTGTGAGTAACCATGATGATAAGCTTTTTCTCGGATATATTTTTGAGAATTTCCATGACCTGCACGCTCGTTTCCGAGTCAAGTGCACCCGTCGGCTCATCGGCGAGAAGGATATCGGGATCGTTTACGAGTGCGCGTGCGATTGCGACTCTCTGCATCTGACCGCCTGACATCTGACTCGGCTTTTTATAAAGCTGGTCGCCAAGACCTACCGACTCAAGTGCTTCCTTGGCACGGCGGTGACGTTCCTCACGCGATACCCCCGAGAGGGTAAGCGCAAGCTCAACATTGGCGAGAACGGTTTGGTGAGGAATAAGATTGTAGCTTTGGAAAACGAAGCCGATTTTATGATTGCGGTATGCGTCCCAATCCGAGTCGGTGAAGTCTTTGGTTGACTTACCGCCGATTATGAGGTCGCCCGTTGTATATCCGTCAAGACCGCCGATGATATTGAGCAGTGTGGTTTTACCGCATCCCGAAGGACCGAGAATGGAAACAAACTCATTTTCACGGAAATCGAGTGAGACACCGCGAAGT
>JAFQVU010000111.1 GCA_017407885.1 Clostridia bacterium | reverse complement strand
TCAACATGGACTTTGACTATTTGCTTAATATTGTAAACGCAATAACGGTGTATGACTACGGACGCGCATTTTTATTCAGCGTTGACAGTAACGGTGAGAAGACCTATCATGCTTCCCCGGACAGTATTAAGGTTGAGGGAGATTATGCCGAGGCGATTGCAGGTCTTAAAAACGACGGAATGAGTCTTGAGCTTCGTGCCGCTTACAAGGATATTCAGAGCGGTATACGTCCGATGCTTAACTATATAATTACTGCCTTTTTAGTTGTGCTTGCGCTTGCGATACTGTACACCTTCTGGGTAACAAACAAGATTGTTACACCGCTTAAGAAGCTTACAGTTGCGGCGGGGAGTATCTCATCGGGAGTGCAGGAAGTAAATCTCATCGTCGATTCAAAGGACGAGATCGGCATACTGTCACGAGTGCTGAGTGATACTTACAGTAAGATACGCGAATATTCGACGTATATAAACGCTCTTGCTTACAAAGATTCACTGACCGGTATAAAAAACAGTACCGCCTATACGGAGGCGATAGCAGAAATCAACAAAGAGATAAATCTTGGCAATCCAAATTTTGGCGTGCTTGTTGCTGATATAAATAACCTAAAAAAGACGAATGATACCTACGGTCATGACATAGGAAATGAGCTGATTATCCATTCGGCAAAAATACTTACAGATACATTCAAAACAAGCTCCATTTACCGCATCGGCGGAGATGAATTTGTAGTTATACTCCGGGGCAAGGACCTTGAAAATCACCGAGCACTTGTTGAGAAAATGGATTCGGCTTTCTTGGCTGATTACATAGCAGTAGAGGAAGAAAACGTATCGGTATCCATTGCAAGGGGCGTGGCTATATTTGATTCGACTATCGATTGTGTGTATACCGATGTATTTGCCAAGGCAGACCATGCAATGTACCTTAACAAGGAAGCAATGAAGGCAGCAGGTGTATAATATGTGCACGGCATCTGTCCGGATGGTGTCATATTAATTATCATAAAAATACGCCTTACAGCAATTATTTGCTGTAAGGCGTATAGTTGTTTAAGATAGGCATTTATTTTTTGTCGGGAAGGCGATCGATTATCGGAACTTCCGTCGCTTGCTTCATAACATACAATGTATTAAAGGTAATGTGTGCGTAATTTTCAAGCTCTTCCATTCGGTACCATGCGGTGAGTATATCGCTCGCCCAAGTCAGCGCACCGTGGCTTGCGAGAAGCAGGGCACGGTAATCTTTTGCGAACGGGGCTACTGCCTCGGCTACACCTTCAGTGCCGGGCGGGGAATAGTCCGCAACGGGGACTGTGCCCAGATTCATCATTGCGGCAGGATAAATCGGCGCATCAAGCGGCTGTCTTGCTATGGCAAATGAGGTTGCATAGAGTGGATGTGCGTGCACTACAGCGCATATATTCGGATTCTCGCGGTAGAGGCGCAGGTGCATTTTTGACTCGGATGATGCCTTGCAGGTGCCCTCAAGCACCGCGCCGTCTGATATGCGCACCTTTATAAACATGTCCTCGGTCATGCCGCCTTTAGATACCCCGGTGGGTGTTACGAGCGCGGATTCCCCGTCCGGACAGCGGACGCTCAGATTGCCGTCGTTTGCCGCCACAAATCCGCGAAGATACATTTTATTGCCGACGTCTATCATGTCGGCGATTAACTTCTTTTCGATATCTGTCATTTTAATTACCGTGTCTTTGCAGCGCAAAGACTTCCTTACTTGTCGATATTTTTGCGGTTTCGCCTGCGAAATTGACGGCGAAGCCGGCAAAGACAAAAATTCGTTGCGTGAAAAGTGTTTTTCACGCTATTTCTCCATGATTTTGGCTATATTTTCGGTGTAATTCGGTCT
>JAFQVU010000110.1 GCA_017407885.1 Clostridia bacterium | reverse complement strand
TTGTTCTTATAAGAAGTACCGCAAACAACGGGAACCATCTTGTTAGCGATGGTAGCCGCACGGATTGCCTTCTTAACGTCGTCCATCGGCAATTCTTCGCCCATAAGCCAAAGTTCCATAAGCGATTCATCGAATTCGGCAACTGCCTCGATGAGTGCTTGATGGTATTCATCAGCTTTGTCTTTCAAATCAGCAGGAATATCGCGTTCTTCGATATTCTGTCCGAGGTCGTCAAGATAATAGTAAGCCTTCATCTTAACGAGGTCGATGATGCCCTTGAAGTCTGCTTCCGCGCCGATAGGCAATTGAATCGGAACCGCGTTAGCTTTAAGACGGTCTTTAATCATGTCAACGACGCGATAGAAATTCGCGCCCATGATGTCCATCTTGTTGACATAGCACATTCTCGGAACCTTGTACTTATCCGCTTGTCTCCAAACGGTTTCGGATTGAGGTTCAACACCGCCCTTTGCACAAAGAACGGTAACCGAGCCGTCGAGTACACGGAGAGATCTTTCAACCTCAACGGTAAAGTCAACGTGGCCGGGGGTATCAATAATATTGATACGATGGTTCTGCCAGAAGCAAGTGGTAGCAGCAGAGGTAATTGTGATACCGCGCTCCTGCTCCTGAGCCATCCAGTCCATGGTCGCGCCGCCGTCGTGAGTCTCGCCCATCTTGTAGTTTACACCCGTGTAGAAGAGTATACGCTCAGTCGTTGTGGTTTTACCAGCGTCGATATGAGCCATGATACCGATATTACGGGTTCTTTCAAGCGGGAATTCTCTAGCCATTTTGTTCTCCTTTCAAGATTTTGAGTGTTAAGATTAATATCTGTAGTGTGCAAACGCCTTGTTTGCTTCTGCCATTCTGTGGGTTTCTTCCTTCTTCTTGAAGGCGCCGCCCATAGAGTTGATGGCGTCAAGGATTTCGTTTGCAAGCTTCTCAGCCATTGTCTTCTCACCACGAGATCTTGAATAGTTAACGATCCAACGAAGACCAAGAGTCTGACGTCTTTCAGCTCTTACCTCCATCGGCACCTGGTAAGTCGAACCGCCTACACGGCGAGCTTTAACTTCAAGCACAGGCATTACGTTTTCAAGGGCTTCATTGAAAGCTTCGAGGGGATTCTTGCCCAGCTTAGCCTCTACGATTGCGAATGCATCGTAAACGATCTTCTGTGCAACACCCTTCTTGCCATCATACATAATGTTGTTGATAAGCTTTGTTACGAGCTTAGAATTGTACAACGGATCCGGTAAAACGTCTCTTTTGGAAATTTGACCTCTTCTCGGCATTGTAACTTCCCTCCTTCATATAAAATAATGATATCATAGGTACTCGAAAGTATTCTCCCGTTAATGCTTGATACTAAAGAACCGTTTCGGAGACCGTGCACTCTGTTTGCGGACACAGTAAACAAATCCCGATTATTTTCTTTTAAACGTCAAGCTAAAAAGGATATTCTATACCTTGTTAGTTTTCCTCTGAAAGAGCAGGGGAGACTCATAAAACAGAACGAAGATTATTTCTTCGGTCTCTTTGCGCCGTACTTGGAACGGCTCTGGTTGCGGTTTGCAACGCCCTGTGTATCGAGCGTACCGCGAATGATGTGGTAACGCACACCGGGGAGGTCACGTACACGTCCGCCGCGGATAAGCACTACGGAGTGCTCCTGCAGGTTGTGTCCGATACCCGGAATGTAAACAGTCGCCTCGAGTCCGTTGGTAAGTCTTACACGGGCAATCTTACGGAGTGCCGAGTTAGGCTTCTTCGGGGTGGTCGTGGTGACCTTTGTGCATACGCCTCTTTTCTGAGGAGAGCTTGCGTCGGTTGCGGAATCGGTAAGAGTGTTGAAGCCGTGCTGAAGTACAGGCGACTTGGACTTATATACCTTCTCTGCGCGACCCTGCTTGACGAGCTGATTAAAGGTTGGCATATCGCACCTCCTTTTGAAAATAATAGAATTTGTTCGCCTTGACCGATATCTTTGCAGATATCGTTTCGCCGCAAAACATATCAAGACAAAATAAATTATAACACAATACTTGTCAAAAGTCAAGTGGGAGTTCCCGAAAAATATTTTTTTGCTTAAAATCTCCCGAATATACAAATTGTGCTTTAATGTGGTTATTATTATCGTAAAATTGACGACTTATACTGTTATATAATGAAATCTTCGGCTGTCATGCAGAACACGAAGTTATTTAATCACCGCATTTCTTCCGGCTGCATACATTATTAACAAAGGACGGTGAGATTGATGCTTGAAATTCTTGAGATTTTTGCGGCAGTTATGGCGGTGTTCGGGATATATACGATGCTTGATATGCTGCGCCTTCGTCTGCTTTATCCGCCGAGTGTACGCCGACTTTTACGTCCCGCGATTTTTGTTGACAATGAGCTTCCGAGCGCAGATGTCACAGCTTATGCCAAATATCTGCGGCTCGAAAAGAAAATTTCTCCCGAACGGTTGATTATTTTAACAAATAATGATATAATTAAAAATAACCCCGAGACCGCTCGCTTCGGTGAGGTCTTCGGATACATTAATTATAAGGAAGCGGACGACGATGCAGAACACGCACACGGACGGGAAGATGCTTGAGGTCATCGAGGGAACCGTTGAATCAATAATATATACAAACACCGACAACGGCTACACTGTGTTCGATATGTCTAGTGAGGCGGATGATGATATAATAACCGCCTGCGGCATCCTTCCGGGAACCGTTGTCGGAGACAAGATGAAGCTTGTCGGCGAATGGACTCACCATAAGAATTACGGACGTCAGTTCAGTGTCGCATATTATGAAAAACAGCTACCGGCAACCGAAAATGAAATACTTCGTTATCTTTCAAGCCGTGCGGTAAAAGGCATAGGTCCAAAGACTGCCCAAAAGCTTGTAGATATGTACGGCGAGGACACGCTTGACGTTATAGAAAATCATCCGGAGTGGCTTTCAAAAATATCGGGGATTACACCTTCAAAGGCACACGATATATCGGAAAATTTCCGTGAACAGTTCGGTGTGCGCACGCTTATGATGTTCTGCCGTGAATACCTCTCGATGTCAATGAGTATGCGCATTTATAAAAAGTGGGGCGGTGCCGCGCTTGATATTATTAAAAGTAATCCCTACCGTCTTTGCGACGAGTTTCAGGGAATCGGTTTCGAGCGTGCCGATAAGCTTGCAAAATCAATGGGAGTTGAACCGGAGAGTCAGTACCGCATAGAGAGCGGAATACGCTGGGTGCTTTCGGAAATTTCCCGTTCAGGCGGACATGCATTTCTGCCATATGAGCGGCTTGTACCGCTCGCCGCACAGCGCCTATCAGTCGATGAGCCGCACATCGCAGAGGCTATAGAAGCGATGATTGCGGACAGGCGTCTTGTGCGTACAAAAATCGAAGAACTTGATGCTGTTTTTGACAAATCGGCATATCGCTGCGAGCACGAAATTACGGAAAAACTTGACCTCATTGACCGTATCTGTCCACGCCTTGATGTCGGCGATATTGAACGGCTGATACAGCGTATCGAGCTTGAAGAGGACAAGCATTATGCGGCTCTTCAGCATACGGCAATTCGTGCCGCCGTCAACAACGGAATAATGGTGCTAACGGGTGGCCCCGGAACCGGTAAAACTACCGTTATCCGCGCAGTTATCCGCGTTTTCAAGAGCCTTGATATGGACATTGCTCTCGCGGCTCCCACGGGGCGTGCCGCCAAACGAATGAGCGAGGCTACACGGTGTGAAGCCAAGACTATTCACCGCCTTCTCGAAATGGAATTTTCGGACGAAGAATATGCGAAATTCAAGCGCAATGAAAATGATTTGCTTGATGAGGATGTCATAATAATCGACGAGGCTTCGATGATTGATATGTACCTGATGAACTCACTGCTCAAAGCAATCAAGCCGGGAGCAAGGCTCATGCTTATAGGTGACTCGGATCAGCTTCCGCCGGTTGGCGCGGGCAATGTGCTTAACGATATCATAGCATCCGAAAAATTCACCACCGTTAAGCTTACTGAGATATTCCGTCAGGCAAGTGAAAGCCTTATAATTACTAACGCGCACAGAATAAATGACGGTACAGAGCCGGTCTTAAATGCAAAGGACAACGACTTTTTCTTCCTATCGCGCGGACGAGATACGGACACCGCCGCGACTGTCGTTGACCTCTGGAAGAATCGCTTGCCGCGTACCTATGGGGATGACATTGCCGAAGGAATACAGGTAATATCTCCATCGCGCAAGGGAATCGCGGGTACCGAATCTCTTAACAAACTGCTTCAGGAAGCGTTGAATCCGCGAGATAATTATAAGCGTGAAAAGCAGGTGAGAGACACAATTTTCCGCGAGGGTGACCGTGTTATGCAGATAAAAAACGATTATGATTTAACATGGGAGCGCGACGGAAAGGAAGGTGTCGGTGTTTTTAACGGAGATATCGGCATAATAGAAACTATCAATGTGCCTGCGGAGCAGATGATAATAAACTTCGATGACCGCGTGGTGGCGTATGACTTTTCCAAGCTCGATGAGCTTGACCATGCGTGGGCTATAACTGTCCACAAGAGTCAGGGAAGTGAGTATCCGGTTGTGATAATGCCGGTTTATGCTTCGTGTCCCCCACAACTTTTGTCGCGCAATCTTCTTTATACTGCCGTAACACGTGCGCAGAAGATGGTCATTCTTGTCGGTCAGGCGGGAGTTGTAAGTACGATGGTATCAAACAGTCGTCCGATAATGCGTTATACGGGATTGCTTCGCCATGATGAAAGTTAAAATTTCGGAATTGTTGTTTCCGCCGAGATGCGTTGCCTGCGATGAGCTGGTACACTACGATATGTGGAAATCGCCATTCTGCGAGATATGCGCTGCAAAGTGGGAAATGGAAAAGATGCGGTGCCGCAAAGAAAATTACGGTCAACCGGTAAGAGTTGTAGAGCCTATTGAGCCGGGAACTCCGCCGCTCAATGTACTGTATTTGCTGACGTATATACCCGGCAGGCGCAAGCTTGTTGGAAATGCGTTGATTCTTTGTATGAAGGATATTGCAGAGCGCAGAGCTGTAGCTTTTGCCGGAGCGGAATTTGCAAATATGCTTCGAGGTACCGCACCTATAATTGCTCCGGGCGGAGCAAAGCATGATGATGCAGTGATAACATGGATACCGCGAAGTCGTTCATCTGTTCGCAAGTACGGATTTGACCATATGGAGCGAGTTGCTAAGGCTCTTTCGCGTGAGATTGGTATACCTGTGCTTGCACTGATAAAGCGCCGCTTTTTCACGGCTGAACAAAAATATTTAAGTACATCCGAGAGACGGCAAAATGCAATGCGCGCGATGACGTTATCGAAAAAATATGCTATTGAAGGTAAGACGGTCATACTTATTGATGACATTGTAACTTCGGGCGCATCGTTTGCTGCAGCGGCAAAATTGCTCACCGAGGCGGGAGCAGAGCAGGTAATAGCGGCGGCACTTGCGGCAACCGAATCGCCGTTTGACGAAGTAGAGGCAGACATCGAAGAAAATTTTAATATAATTAAGAATTCCGGAATCGGTATGCACAGTTATTAAAAACTGCATATAATATAACAGCCCCCTTGAAAGGAGCTGTTAGGGTATGAATACAGAAAAAAACTATCCAAGATATCCGGTTGACCTTTTTAAGCTTCAGGTGCTTTTTCTTTCTCCGAACGCAAATAATGAGTCTTCGGGTGGCATAATTATTGATGTTGTGAGAGAAAATCCCTTTGGAAATGCATTTGTTAAAAAGGGCGTTTGATATTTAGTGCCGTGTGACTTTACTTGGTTTTATAAAATTACGGCATTGACAAAAGTACACAAAAAATTTGTCGAAAAATCGG
>JAFQVU010000109.1 GCA_017407885.1 Clostridia bacterium | reverse complement strand
GATTTCACGTATACGGGAATCTACCTCATCTATATTTAGCTTTCTCTCGCATATTTCCCTTGACAGAGCATTGTAAAGTTCAAGACGGGTAAGATTGTTAGATATATCAAATGTGCGCCGTGATTGTGTTGAATGGCTACCGTCTGGCATATAGATTGCAACCAGAATCAGCGAATGAATTGAGAACACATCAACATGTACCGCGCCGTATGTACGGCATATCTTTTCGATTGCAATTTCGACTCGGTGCACATCAGCCCCATTGCGAAGCAATCCCTCGCCGATGTCAAGGGCAATGCGAAGCACATTATCAGCAAGGCTGCCTATATACGGTGTTAATTCCGGCAAAGCTGTATTTGTTTGGTTTATCAAAATGTTTCCTACTTTCTTAATGGGGCTATTATTCGCCTATTGAAACGAATTTGTTTGCCGCATGAATATATGCAAGGATACTCGATTCAATGATATCCGTTGACAGTCCGCGGCCGTTGTAGGTCTCGCCACCGCAACTGATTTTTACCAATACTTCACCGAGCGTATCTTTTCCCTCTGATGTCGAGCGTATTGAGTAGTTATCGAGTGTGTGCGGCGGAAGCTTCATTATTTTATCAATAGCATTGTATGCGGCATCAATAGGACCGTCGCCGAGGGAAACTTCCTCATACACCTGTCCGTCTCGCTTCAGACGTATAACACAGGTAGGGCTTGTATAATTTCCTGCATGTACGTCAAAACGGTCAAGCTCGTATATGCCAGCAACATTTCGTACACGGATGAGCGCTTCGAGGTCGCGGTCGGTAACATTCTGCTTTTTATCGCAGATTTCTTTGAACTTTTCAAAATATTTGTCAAGCTGTTCCGAGATAAGCTCAAACCCAAGCTCTGACAGTCGCTCCTCAAAAGCGTGTCTGCCGGAATGTTTGCCGAGAACCATTTTGTTCGGCTTTTTTCCAATATCCTCAGGTGCTATGATCTCATATGTTTCGCGCGCGGCGAGAACTCCATGCTGATGAATACCCGATTCATGAGAAAATGCGTTGGTTCCGACAATTGCTTTATTCATAGGAATCGTTTGACCTGTGATATTGTAAATCAGCTTGCTTGTACGCCAGATCTGCTTTGTATCAATACGGCAGGAAGCATCGTATATGTCGCTTCGGGTTTTGAGTGTCATAACGACTTCCTCAAGCGCGGTGTTTCCCGCACGCTCGCCGATACCGTTGACGGTACATTCTATCTGACCTGCGCCGCCGAGTACACCTGCGAGTGAGTTGGCGGTAGCACTGCCGAGGTCGTTGTGGCAATGTACGGACAGTGTTGCTTTATCAATCTCATCGACATTTGAGCGCAGATATTCGATCATTGCACGCATTTCGGTCGGGGTAGTGTACCCGACCGTATCAGGGATGTTGATAGTCGTTGCGCCTGCCAAGATAGCAGCTCTGACAACTTTGGCGAGAAACTCCGGCTCACTGCGCATAGCATCCTCGGCGGAGAATTCCACATCCGACGTCAATCCTTTTGCGTAAGCGACCATACCGAAAACGCGCTCAAGGACTTCTTCGGGCGTCATTTTGAGCTTGTGCTGCATATGTATTGGCGATGTGGCAAGAAAGAGGTGTATGCGTGCGGATTCAGCCGACTTTATAGCATTATACGCCTCATCTATGTCCTGCGTGATAGCGCGTGCGAGCGCACAGACAGTCGAGTTTTTTATTGTACGCGCAATTTCTGAAACAGAATCAAAGTCGCCCTTTGATGATATTGGAAATCCTGCTTCGATAATGTCCACACCGAGGCGTTCAAGCTGTTTTGCGATCTCTAATTTTTCCTCGGGATTCATTGAACAGCCCGGAGACTGTTCGCCGTCGCGCAGGGTAGTGTCGAAGATTTTTATATTTCGCATGGTCTGACCTTTCGTGTTTTTATAATAAGGGAAACGCCTTTGCGGATTTACTGATGATTACTCATCGTCTCTGTTTATCAGAGAACCGCTTCCGCGTTCAAGAGCCACAACTCCGGTACGGCACATTTCAATGATACCGTACGGGGCAACAAAGTCTATGAAAGCATCAATCTTCGAGCTTTGTCCGGTCATTTCAATGCACATCTCGTCTGGAGTGAAGTCAACAACCTTGCAGCGGAATACATTTACCGCATCGATAATCTCTCCGCGAGTCTGACCGGTTGCGCGAAGCTTTATTAACATAAGCTCGCGGATTACAGTTGATTCGGGAGCCATAAGATCGATTTTAACGACGTCATGGAGCTTGCGAAGCTGTTTTATTATCTGTTCCTTTGTGGCATCATCGCCGGTCGCGGTGATGGTTATACGCGAGTAAGAGCGGTCTTCGGTCTCACCCACAGTTAAGCTGTCGATATTAAATCCGCGGCGCGCGAAAAGGCTTGTGACGCGCATGAGCACGCCGTATTGGTTGGATACGAGTACACCAAGGACGAATTTGTTGTTCATGATATGTTCCTACCTTATCTGTTGATTTGAGTGACGGTTTCATCCGTCATGATATCACAGTCAATAACAAATGTAAGCTTGTTTTTGTCGCTGAAAGCCTTGTCAAGTGCGTTTTTTAGCTCATTCATATTGCTTGCTTTAGCACCATCCGCACCGAATGCTTTTGCGAGCATAGTGAAATCGGTTTTTCGCTTGAGCAGTGTTTGACTCTCTCTGCCGAACATCGCTTTTTGCCATTCTCGAACCATTCCGAGTGAGCGGTTATTCATTATAACGATGACAAGCGGAAGCTGATAGGTTACTGCGGTTGCAAGCTCGTT
>JAFQVU010000108.1 GCA_017407885.1 Clostridia bacterium | reverse complement strand
TACCTTTGACATATTCGAGATATGCTTCTGCATACCTGCCATAATTTATTTTCTTATCCTTGCTAAAGATGCAAAAAAGCGTTCGGCGGCAATAGCTTTTCTCTCATTCTTCCCTATAGCATGGTGCGCCGTCTGCCTCATTCGCATCTACTTTGATACAACGGCACTGAACACCAGCCCAAACAAAATCATCGGCGAGATCGCGCTTCTTGCGGCAATGTTGTATTTTCTTAACGAATCTCGTTTCAAACTCGGAATCGTTTCGCACAGATTTTATCTCGCGGCGGCAACAGTCGCACCGATACTTCTTATGACCTCTGCAATCCCAAATCTCGTGCTTGCAGATAGGTTATCGATAAGCGTATCCGACCATTACCTGCGGTACGCAATTGACGCAGTCTTCGCCCTCTTCATCTGGGCAAGACTTGCGGTATATGCAAAGAACGATTCCGAAAAGTGAATCACCTCAGACAAAAATATAACGGCTGTTCGTTTTGGCGAACAGCCGTCTTTCTTTTAATTAAGATCCGCATACCCCGTACAATGGTCGATGTTGTCACCAAAACTCTTCATTGCTCACCTCATTTAAAGAAGTTCTTAAGACCAAGCATTTTGCGGAACTTCACCAAATACAGCGTTACAAGCTGTGTCGTTGCAATATCATAAACAAAAAACGTAAAATTACACAGTGCAAACACGGGAAGAGTAAAACCGAGTCCTGTGTCGGGAAGTCCGAGCACGAATTTTATCACTATTATCATTATTATAAGCATGACGTTGAAGCAGCTGAATTTGAGCACCCACGTCACAATGTAATGAAGCCGCTCAAACATCGCTTTAAAAATCGGGTAAATACCGCCGAAGGCAAAATAGAGCACCGCCCCGAATTTGTCGGGCAAGAGCAAAAGCGACAGTACACCCGAAACAAGCCGTATGAGGTACGGATACGCTCCCCCGATTTCGATAACGGCAAGCATAATAAGCAGCGATGCAAGTGCGACCGCCGTCATATCGAGTACAGTGATTATCGAACCAAGCAGAAGTATAACGACGGAAAGGGCTGAAAGTATCGCGGCAATTGCAATTTTTCGTGTTTTTTTCATATCACATTATCCTACTTTAACAGCAAGAGATGAGATCTCCGCCACAGCACTCACAAAGGCAGTCAGCACAGATAAGTCCAGAGCAGATATCGCACGCCGATGTTCCGCCGCCGTTCGCGGTGCGGTAACCGCCGCCGTAGCTTGCGGTGTTATGACGTATGCGCTCAAGCGCCGTACGGTACTCGTTATTCGTCGGATCAAGATAGCACGCCGTTTCAAGATACTTTTGCGCATCGTAATACCAGCCGCGCTGGATAAGCACGCATCCCTTGAGGAAGTTCCATTCAGCATTGCGGCTGCCGGCACTGACCGCATCAAGTATCAGCTCGGCATCGGAATAACGTCTCTCATTGATAAGCTCTCGTACACGCGTATAGTCGCTGTATGACGAGCCCGACGAATATCCCTGTCCCGACTGGGAAGAATATGCCGTCCCAGCCGCACGCTCCTTTTGTATCTGATCGTACGCCTCATTGACCTCTTTCATTTTTTCCTCAACAAGGTCAGCGAGCGGATTATTTACATAATTGTCTGGATGGTACTTGCGGGCAAGCTCACGGTATGCTTTTTTTATTTCTTCGTCAGTTGCCTCTCTGGCAACCCCGAGCACCTTATACGGATCCTTCATAAATTACGATTCTCCATCCTGATCATTTATCATTTTTTCGGTGTTATACTTTTCGAACACCTTATTTGCAACCTCGGGCAAGCCGAGATAAATTATATTTTTTATAATTTCGCCGTATTCGGGTACGGCTTCAAAATCCACAAGTCCCACTGCCGCTTCAATCCCGATCAGCTCCATAGTCAGAGCACGTTTCGCCTGTTCGGAATTTTCTTTGAGTCCGGCGAGCGCATCTGTATACATCATGCGAAACGGATTGTATGAGCCGGATTTCATGTCATCCCCAAGATCATCAACCGCATCAATAATGTAAATATACCGCCCTATGTGGCGGCCGATCTCGTTCGCTATACGCTCATTCGCACTTCCCTTTTCAAATCCGCATGAACACACATACGCCATCAATTCGCCAAACGGCTCTGCCGCGGCATCGATTGAAACGCACCCATCAGCTTCAAGCTTTGACAGTTCAGCAAGCTTTTTTCGGATAAAGTCCTCTGCTTCGTGATCAAACCCGGCGCGCCGCCGCATCATTGAGGCTGCCGGCAAGAGAAGACGAGCAGCAAGCCGCTTCACACCGCGACTATCTTTAATATCATCCCTCAATTTGTGATATGTCAGAACCGCCGACAGTTTGGCACAATAGTCAAGCTCGGATGCGCCGACTAAAACCGCGCGTTTTTTTGTAGGATGAGCAAGACAGCGGTGGCGTTCAATCTTACCCGTTTGCTTTGCAAGCGCCATGCGAACTATAGCGAGGAACACGAAATCATAGTTAAGCGAGAGCCTTGATATATGAGTTGCGTTCTGTCCAAGAGCTTCGCAAAGTCCGCAGTAAACGGCGCGGTAAAGCTCATACTCTTTAACCTTAAGTTCCGCCGATACCGGTCTTACGTATCCGAACAAAAACGTCACCCCCATGTCTCTTACATATAATTTTACTCCGAAGTCATTTATTATGGCTTACGACAGATTGAACTTTTTGTAAATCTTTATAAACTATTTGCAAAATATTTTTAATTATCATGAAAAGCCGCGGAGCTGTCTGCGATTTGCAAAGACAGCTCCTTATATTTATTCATCATCTTTTGAATCCGTGTCCGATTCTTCAGGCACGATTCTTATAATCTTTATTTCCTCCGCTAGCTTGTCATCGACCTTTATGACTTCAACATGCAGATTTTCAAAATCAAATTCAGCGCCAATCTCGGGAAATTCACCAAGCTGCATTGTTACCCATCCGCTGACAGTCTGCGGAAGCTCATCTTCGTCCTCGGGGGTAATATCAAAATGCTCAAGCATTTCCGTTGTTTTCATGTCGCCGGCAAAAATAACCGTACCGTCGGAATTCTCAGTAACAACCTGCTCCTCCACCTCATCGTGCTCGTCCCAGATATCTCCGACAAGCTCTTCGAGAACGTCCTCGAGAGTAATAATACCCATAGTACCGCCGTAGTCGTCAAGGACAACCGCCATATGCGTCTTTTCCTGTTGGAACTGTGTGAGCAGCTTCGATATTTTTACATGGCAGGTAATGAAAAACGGTTTTTTGAGTATCTTCATGATATCTTTTCCGCCATTTCGGATAAGATAATAGAAATCCTTTTCATGAAGCACACCGATTATATTGTCGACTGTCTCCTCATAAACCGGTAAGCGCGAGAAACCTGTACTGAAAAATATTTCGGCAATCTCATCATTCGCGGTTTCCTTGTCTATCGCAACAACGTCAACACGCGGTGTAAGTATTTCCTCGGCATCTGCATCGACGAATTCAATGGCTGAACGTATAAGCTCCCCCTCTTGTTCATCAATAACGCCGTCCTCCTGAACTTCATCAACAATCGTGATAAGCTCTTCTTCGGTCATAGTCTTTTCTCCGCCGAGATTAAACATCTTGGCAAGAAGCTTTTTCCATCCTCGGAAGAACAGATTTATCGGAGTAAAAAGAAAAACAAGTACGCGCATCAACGGCGCAACAGTCATAGCAAAACCGTCCGGCGTCTCCTTGGCAACACTTTTAGGTGAAACCTCGCCGAAAATAAGAACAACTACAGTGGTAACCACAGTAGATATAGCCGCACCGTTAGATGGGAACCAGACAACAAACATAACCGTAGCTATCGCCGTAAGTGCTATATTAACAATATTGTTGCCGATAAGTATAGTAGAAAGCAGTGAATCATAGTCCTCTGACAATTTGAGAACCAAAGCCGCGCGTTTATTTCCGTCAGAAGCAAGATTTTTCATTCGCACGCGGTTGAAAGTATTAAAAGCGGTTTCGGTAGCCGAAAACAGCGCCGACATCATAACAAGAATAACTATTGCTATCAAGCGTAAACTATCGCCGTCTATCATAATAATCTCCTAAAATAATTTTGTTTGACAGTTAATGATTACCACAATAAAAAATCATGGCGGCGAGATACGAGATGCTGAAATCATGTACTGAACCGCGCATCGTCGGGCGGGACCAAGATTATCGCTCATGGATATTATATCACTCCTTACAGTATAATACTAATATTATACATGATTAACTGCATTTTTG
>JAFQVU010000107.1 GCA_017407885.1 Clostridia bacterium | reverse complement strand
GCTTACCGAAGGAGTAACGCTCTCAGGTAAAAAAACCGTATGCGGACGGCGCACTGGAGAAGCTCATTTATTGAGTGCCGAAGGTGTTAATGCTCTCAGGCAAAAGGACAGAGATTTTAGGGAAGATGTCTCTTTCGATATCTGTCTCTATTTTCAAATTCTTCACTCTCCAGGGTTAAGCTGTAAGCTTAGCCCATTTTTTATTCCTAATTTTATTTTGTCAAGAGAGAGGACGGCTTATTTCTATGCAATGGTTAACAAATTTCAATGATGCTGTCAACAGCTTCGTATGGGGCAATGGTGTCTACCTGCTCCTGTTCGTCGGACTTTTTATGACAGTTATCACAGGCGTGTTCCAGATTACTCACATCGGACACTGGTTCAGTCAGACTATCGGTAAGATCTTCAAAAAGGATGTTTCCGGTCATGTTAAGGGCAAATCCATTTCCCAGTTCCAAGCACTCTGTACCGCGCTCGCGGCGACTATCGGTGTCGGCAATATCGCCGGTGTTGCAACCGCAATCGTAACCGGTGGTCCCGGTGCAGTATTCTGGATGTGGATCGCGGCGTTCCTCGGAATGATGACAAACTATTCCGAGAACGTGCTCGGCATTTACTTCCGCCGCAAGAATGCGGACGGCGAGTGGTCGGGCGGCCCTATGTACTATCTGCGCGACGGTCTCGGCGGCATGAAGTACGGCAAATGGGCAGGTAAGATTCTTGCGGTGCTTTTCAGTATCTTTGCAATTCTTGCTTCGTTCGGTATCGGTGCAATGGGACAGATCAACAAGATTGTTGTAAACGTTGTTTCAGCATTCAAGATCCCTGCGCTCAGCGATATGGAGCTTTATGAGGGCGTTTCACTCTACCACCTCATCCTCGGTGCTGTGCTTGTAATAATCGCGGCACTCATTATCCTCGGCGGTCTTAAGAGAATTGCAAGCTTTGCCGAAAAGGTTGTTCCTTTCATGGTTGTACTTTTTGTTGTCGGTTCGATTGTTATTATCGGCATCAATTACACTGAAATCGGCGCTGCCTTTTCCGCTATCTTCAATTACGCATTCACTGTTCCCGCAGCGCTCGGCGGTGCGGCAGGTTCGCTTGTAAAGGTAGTTGTTACCACCGGCTGCAAGCGCGGCGTGTTCTCGAACGAAGCAGGTCTCGGTTCGTCCGTTATGGTTCACTCGAACTCCAATGTTAAGGAGCCTGTGCGTCAGGGTCTTTGGGGTATATTCGAGGTGTTTGCCGACACAATGATCGTCTGCACCATGACTGCTCTCGTTGTTCTTACATCTATTGACCTCAACGTATTCACAGTTGAAGGCGGCACCAAGGGAATTAACGATGCGACTCTCGTTGCATCTGCATTCGGCGAGCATTTCGGCATCTGGGGCGAGAGATTCATCGCGATTGCGATTCTCCTCTTTGCGTTCACCACTGTGCTCGGCTGGGATCACTACGGTACAAAGGCGTGGGAGTACATGTTCGGTACAAAGTCAGTAAAGGCGTACAAGGTGCTTCACCTTGTTACAATTCTCTGCGGCGCGCTTCTCACTTCGTCGCTCGCATGGGACATCTCCGACACCTTCAACGGTCTCATGATGGTACCTAACCTCATCGGTGTCATCGCCTGCGCAGGTCTCGTCATAAAGATCACACGCAACTACGTTGACCGCAAGATCAAGAAGAAAGAGGGCATCGAGCCGATGCTTTCCGCTATACCCGAAATCCAGGCTGAACAGCTTCAGGCGATGAAGGATGACGGCGAGCTTTAACCCTACACATAAAAATTGCAGTTGTCTCACTTGTTGAGGCAACTGCTTTTTTGTATAAAGAAAAGTCCGCGCAAAGCGCGGACTTTTCAGAAAACCATTAGTTACATTCAGCAACCAGCGGACCTGCGAGTTCCTTAAGATAGAAGAGCTTGCCGGGGAGAGTCGGAATGAACGTCGAGGTGATGTTCATGTCGGGACCGTAGTGAAGGGTGGTGAGGAAGCTCATACCCTGCCAGCCCATGCCTCTGCCGAGCGCGCCGTCGCATCCGCCGATGATGTAGTCAGCCTGAAGGAAGAGACCCGGGCCGATGGTGTTAGCGGTGCAAGGAACGAGAGTTGTACGGCTCTTGAAGCTGGTGATAGCGTTCTGCTCGATGGTGAGCGGATGGAGCTTTGCACCGATGCGGTAGCATGCCTTCTTCCACTCGTCAACCGATGCGTAATCCTCTGCGAACTGCGGCTCCCAGAATGCGATATGGCACATTCTTCCGATACCGAACACGAGAACGAGCTTTGCGCCTGCCGCTTTGAGTGCGGCGATCTTCTCGGGGTAGGTCGGGAGATTGGTCTTGGTTGCGAAGTTACGCTGGGATTCGGGAACGGTCTTATTGAGCTTGCCGAAGAATGCTTCCTTCATGCTGTACTCGAACGATGCGGGGTTGTCGTTAGACAGGGTGTTGCCCTCTGCATCTGCCCATTCGTCCATGTTGAAGGTGGTAACATGCGAGCAGTCAACGTCCCACTCGTTGAGGAAGTAAGCCGCCCACTTGTACATACCCATAGGTCCAACGGGGAGAATGATAGCGAGCTTTTCGCCCTTGTCTGCTGCCTTCTTTATCTGAAGTGCAATCTCGTGACCCATGTAGGTATCGAAATCGGAAAGCTCTGCGCACTCAACGGGAGTGAAATCCTTGTGCCAGAAATCCTCTCTTGCAACGCCCTTTTCGCAGCATGCGTCGATCTTTGCAAGATCCCATCCCTTGGGATAGAAGCCATCAAGAAGGCTTCCCTTAACTGTACTTAAAAAATCCATGATAATTGTTCCTTTCTATGTAAATAAAATTTTTTACGGTAAGAGACGCTTGGTTATGACCTTGGGCCATACAAGCTCGGCAATGAATCCCTCGGCGTACTGAACGCCGCTCTGGATGCCGCGAAAACGCGAGCAGCTACGAACAAATTCGGCAAAGTCGATGCCGTCGTGGTAACGCATCCACTTGAGCTGGCTCTCGTGACATTCGAGCATGTCGATCTTGGTGTCGATCTCGTCAGTGATGTCAACATACTCGGTAGGCTGGAACTGCAGTCCTGCGAGATTGTCCATGTAGTAGATCGGTACGACTGCCGCCTTACCCTCGCATCCGTAGTGCGGAACACTCGCCGCAAAGGAAGCATCAAAAACGAGCTTCGATACCTCTCTGTGGTCAGGCATATAGTCGTTAGGGCTGTGTGTGATGATAAAATCAGGCTGAACCTTCTTGATAAGATCAACGATCATATCGCGCTGTTTAGTATTGCAGCCGTTCGGGAGCAGATCTCCGACATCGAGGTTGATTACCTCAACGCCGATCTTTGCGCCTGCGTTTTCTGCCTCTTTGGTTCTCATCACACGAAGATCTGCGGGGGAGATCTCCTCGTGTCCCATATCGCCGTTTGCCACGTGGCAGACAATTACCTTGTCGCCGCGCTTAACGCATTTTGCAAGAGTTCCGGCGCACGAGATCTCAATGTCATCGGGATGACAGCCGATTGCAAGTACATTCATTCTAAAAATCCTCCTTATTTTTAATATAGCAGTTGACTTTTGCTCACTTATATTGTACAATATTTTTATGGGAATGTATTTAACAGAAATTACAGATTATTTGTCAATTATTCCGAAGGAGATCCTCACCATGGAATTTGAGCTTCAGCCGATCCGCCGTGAAATCGTGATAAACGGCTTCAACAGCATCTATTATTTTGAATTTGATAAGGACTTCACCCATCTGCCTGAAAAGCATGATTTCTGGGAGCTTGTCTACGTTGACAGCGGCGAGATAACCGCGGTAACGGACGGCCTCGGTCAAACGCTGACGCAGGGGCAGGTCATATTCCACCGTCCGGGCGAGGTACACGCGCACATCTCGAACAATCTCGTGCCGAACAAGATGCTCGTTGTATCGTTCACAACGGAAAGTCCGGAGATGATGTTTTTTGACAGAAAGGTATTTTCGCTTGAAAAAGTCTCAAAAACCTTACTCACGCTGTTTATAAACGAGGCAAAAACCGCTCTCGACACGATACCCAACAGATACGATGACAAGCGCTCGCCCGATTTTTCGCGTGCACCTTTCGGCTCGCTTCAACTGCTTGAATGTTATCTGACGGAATTTCTTTTAACGCTCCGCCGTGTCGGTGAGGAAACGGGTAATCGCGTGGGGTACAGCGAAAGCTCGCGTGCCATTGCGCAAAGCTCACTGCTTGAGCTTATAACCGGTTACTTAAAGAGCAACGTCTACGGAAATGTGACTATCGCGGACATCTGCGGAAGCTTCTTTGTGGGAAAATCACAGCTCTGCAGTCTCTTTGCTTCAAGCATCGGAATGAGTCCGATTGAATATTTCAGCACGCTTAAAATTGCGGAAGCGAAGAAACTTCTTCGCCGCGAGGAGCTTTCGGTCAGCCGTATTTCCGACATGCTCGGGTATTTAAGTATACACACGTTTTCGCGTGCATTCAAGCGGAGTGTCGGGTGCTCGCCGACTGAATACAGAAAAAGCATCAGAGGATTCTGATGCTTTTTTGTGTGTTTGGTTGTGGGTACGCGTCACATTGCGCAAGGGGGCAACTTCGTCGCACACGGTTCGTCTATCGCAAGGAGAGATGACCTCGCCGTGAACGGCTCGGGGAGACGTCCTCTGCTGTGCTTGCGCGGCAGAGGGGAAACGGATACGAGAGGGGCGACAACCAACTCATCATCCGCAGGTTTTCGCCCCTCTCGTGCTCTCCCCCTTTCCTTGGCTCTTCCGAGGTGGAGTCCTATATTGCGCTTCGCGCAGGGGGAGTACCGCTAAGGGGCGGCGGATTTGCTTCGCTCTCCGCCTTGGTTTGGGGAGCGCGGAAGCGCTTCGCTCTCCGCGCGGATTAGTTATTAAGAAGTAGGATACGCATAGCGTCAACAGCGCATTTTGCTGCGGACAGCTCATCTTCGTCCACGGGATCGGTGATTCCTGCCGCGATGCGTTCTTGGTTCCAGACCGCGCGAAGGACACAGCCCGCGCGAAGTCCGAGAACCGATGCGACCGCAAAGAGGGTTGCTGATTCCATCTCGGACGCGAGTGCGCCGCCGAGCAGCCATGCACGCCACTTCGCTTGAAGCTCATCGGAGACGGGCATACGGTCGGGCGAGTGCTGACCGTAGAAGGAATCCTTGCAATGCACAACGCCGACATGATAGGGGTGCGCCCCGTTTTCCGCCGCACGTGCAAGCGCAGTTGTGACCGCAAAATCGGCAGTTGCCGGGAACTCGATTGGCAGGTACTCGCGCGAAGTTCCCTCGGCGCGTATCGCCGACTGCGCGATTACGATATCGCCTGCCTTCACATCCATCGACATTCCGCCGCAGGTACCGACACGAATAAGCGTATCAACGCCCACGAGGTTTAATTCCTCAATACATATCGCAGTGGAAGCACCGCCGATTCCGTGAGAGGTGACAAGCACTCGCTCGTCGCCGAGCTTTGCCGCCCATGTGGTATATTCGCGATTGGACGCGACAAATTCCGGCTCGTCCATCAGCCGTGCTATCTTTTCGACTCTGCCGGGATCTCCGCAAATAATAGCGCCTTTTGCGCCGTCCTCGCGCCTGAGTCCGATGTGATACATAATTTCTTCATTCATGAGCCTACCTCCTTAATATAAGAAGCTGTCCTCTGATAAATCAAAGGACAGCGGCAGTATAAAATTGATTTACCGTACCATAATTATAGCAGACGGACTGTGTTTTGTCAAGGTTTATTCGGTTCGGTAGAGCGTGACTCCGTTGAGCTTCATCACTCGCTCGCTCAGGACTTCGAGTTTGAGAGAGTAATTTCGTTTTGTGCCGCGCGGAGCGTCATTTTTTGTAATGCCGTCTATTGCGGCGCTGACATTTACGACATCGCCGTCTTTTGTATAGCTCATAGACTGCCCATTGTAAATGAGCTGTCCCGCCTTTGTAAATTTGAACTCACGTCCACCGCTGTTCCATGTACCGACAAGGGAAAAGTTATCTTCGCCGCTCTCATATTCGACCACCTCGCATGGGGCGGCGGTCTCGGCGCGCTCCTGCGGCAATACTCCGTTTACCTCAAATGCACAGAGAAAAAATAAAGCTGTTGAAATTGACAGCGCGATCTCTTCAAGCATGATTTGCCTCCTGCAATGTTTATTTGCAATTATAGTATGCCGTGTTTTTTCATCAGTATTTGAGGTAATTTTTATATGTTGTTTTGCGTGATTTTTGTGTTGGGTTTCTGGCGTTGGCGCTGCCGTGC
>JAFQVU010000106.1 GCA_017407885.1 Clostridia bacterium | reverse complement strand
TAAACATAGTCGGAACGCCGTGGAAGCAGGTGATCTTTTCTTTATTAATACAGTCAAGTCCGAGTCTCGGTGAAAACGCCGGGATTGGGGACATGGTAACGCCGTGTGTTACCGATGCGGTCATCGCAAGCACCATTCCGAAGCAATGGAACATGGGCACCTGAATCATCATTCGGTCCTCGGTAGAAAGATCCATGCAGTCGCCGATTGCTTTGCCGTTATTGACAACATTATAGTGTGTCAGCATAACGCCCTTCGGGAAGCCGGTCGTGCCTGATGTGTACTGCATATTGCAGACGTCATCCTTGCGCACCTGCTTTGCAAGCTTCTGAACCTCGGAAAGCGGTACTTTTTCAGCCAGCGCGTTTGCGGACTCCCATGTAAAACAGCCGGGAACTTCGGAATCAACGGTAATGACATTTTTGAGCATCGGGAGAACCTTGGAATTAAGCTCTCCCGGTTTGCTCTCTGCAAGCTCTGGACAGATTTCCTTGATTATCTCAACATAGTTTGAATCCTTATATCCGTCAACCATGACAAGCGTATGCGTATCAGACTGCGAGAGCAGATACTGCGCCTCGTGGATCTTGTACGCAGTGTTCACAGTAACAAGAACAGCACCGATTTTCACCGTTGCCCAGAAGGTAATGTACCATGCCGGAACATTGGTTGCCCAGATAGCGACATGATCTCCGCGCTTTACGCCCATCGCGATAAGCGCACGCGCGAATGTATCAACATCATCACGGAATTCGGTGTATGTGCGTGTGTAATCAAGGGTTGTATAGCGGAAAGCGTACTGATCGGGGAATTCCTCGCAGATACGGTCAAGCAGCTGTGGGAATGTATAGTCGATAAGATGCTCTTTAGGCCAGATATACTTGCCGACTCCGCGGCGACTTACCTGAAGAGGCGCTTTTGCTTCCTCGGTATGAGCGCGCATATAACGCGCAAAGTGCGGGAATACAATACCGCAGTCCTCGATCTCCTTTGCCCAACGCTTAACCCATTCAAGCGAGATAAATCCTTCGTAACCGATAGAGCCGAGTGCTCGAAGCATATCGGGAATCGGCATATCGCCCTCGCCCATCATCTTATATTTGATGGTCTTCTTTCCGTCCGCAGTAGTCTCAACTATCGAGTCCTTTGTATGGACATGGCGGATGTAATCACCGAGGTTAGCGACGGTTTGCTCGGGGGATTCGTTCATGTAGCGGTAGGGATGATGCATATCCCACAGTGCCGCAACATACGGGAGATTGACCTCATCAAGCAAAGCACGCAGACGCTTGGTGTCGGAATAAACACCGTTAGTCTCAATAAGGAGCGTAACGCCCGTGCCCTTTGCAAGCTCGGCAACCTCTTTTATAGCCTGCACCATGTACTTATCGTCAATCGCATCTTCAGGAGCGGGATTGAGATCTGCAAGCACACGAATATAGGGAGTATTTAGCTTCTTCGCAAGCTCAATATAAGCAACTATTTCTTCTTTTGCGGCATCGAGCTTATCGGCAAACTTTAGGCAGCAGCCCGAGGTGAGACAGGGAATTTCAAGCCCAAGTCTCTCGAGTGTAGCTATTGTCTTGTCGATCTGACCATCGGTAAAAGGGCGTGCCTTAACGGCGAAAATATCGTCGCCGAGACCGCGGATCTCGATACCGTCGAATCCGAAGTCCTTCGCAACGGAGTAAATATCAGTCCATGCGAAGTGAGGACAGCCCAGTGTTGAAAATGCGATTTTCATGGGGCATTTTTCCTTTCTGAAGTGATCGCCGCGCCGCCCTTGGCATAAGCGCCAAAAACGCCGAGACGGTTTTATATAAAAAACAACTATATTTTATCATAATTATGCAAAAATTGCAATAGGTATTTCAACATTTTATCGTATTAAAACGTGAAGTTTTTTTATCATATTTCCACGAAACTGCCGTTATCCTCTGAAAAAGCGCGCATATTACGGCGGTCTATTATGTAATTCCCTACTCCCTCACGCACTTCCAGCGCAGGTGCGAAGTACACGATTCCGTACATATCGGCATATTTCATGAAATCGCGTTTAAGATGATTAGTACCGCGTTTAAGCTCATATCCGCCGATTGCAGGCGGTGAAAGTTTTTGGCTTGTAAGAAAATCAAGTGTAAGTAGCTCGGACAATTCCCTGTCATCACCGACATTCATATAGCGATACAGCAGCTCGTACGCACGCGGCTGTGATATTTCCGTTATATGCAGTCCATCCAAGCTTAATCTCTTGGCAAGTGCCTCAAATATACCGAACGGCGACTCGGCGCGAGACATGATGAGCGCCATACTTCGCCTGAACCCCCCGCCGCAGTATCTCTCGCAAAGATCGGCGATGTCGTGAAGCAAGCAAAGTTCATCGAAACTCATACAATCAGTCGAAAGCACCTCATACGGCGGCTCGTCCGAATAGACACATCCGAAATCATCCGCGGTACGTCTTAATTTTGATCCGCGAAGCAATTTGAGGAATCCGAGCTGGAGCATATCGCATATGCCGTAGAGCGCATCGAACGATCGAGCAAAGCTGACTATATCCTCACCGGGCAATCCGGCAATAAGATCAGCATGTATATGCATATTTCCCATGTTGTAGAGCCGTGTAATATTTTTTATAAGTCCGTCTGTTTCCGGCGAGCGGTCAACGCGCCGCAGTGTTTCGGGATTGGTTGACTGCACCCCTATTTCAAGCTGTACCTTTCCGCTCGGGAAGCGCGAAAGGATATCGAATGATTCTTCATCGAGTAGCTCGGCACATATTTCAAAATGATAATTTTTCGTGTATTTCTCCGAAAGAAGTCCGCGCCATATCGTCTTTGCACGCTCACGGTCAAAATTAAAGGTGCGATCGACAAATTTTATTATTTTAATATTCTCAATATTCTCAAATTCTAAAAGCTCCGCAAGCGTGGTTTGCGCGTCCTTTGCACGCACTTTACCGCTCATCGCAGAAAGGCAGTACGCACAGCGGAATGGGCATCCACGCGAGGATTCATAATAAACGACGCGTGAAGCTTCATGCATCTCACCGGGCGTGTACAATATACCCTGTTCCGTAAATCCGGAATAAATTCCGCCATCTATAATGCCCGGAAGTTCTTTGCCGTCATCGTACATCTGCGCAAGTGCGCAAAAAGCGCCCTCGCCTTCGCCTGCAACAATACAGTCGATATACGGATGTGCGGACAATATCGCGTCACAGTCAAACGACACCTCGGGACCTCCGAAAACTATCTTTACATCGGGGCGAAGTTTCTTTAAATCGGCGGCGAAATTACAAAGCTCGCGCATATTCCATATGTAAGCGGAAAAACCGTATATATCGGCATTAGCAGACACTAATGCGGATAAAACGCGCCTGCGCTTGTCTTTGAGGTTAAATTCAGCGATATCGCATGAAAATCCTGCATCGGTAAGGCTTTTACGTATACACCGGACTGCCAGATTTGTATGTGTATATGATGAATTCAACGCAAACAGTAAAATCTTTGGCATAATAGCTCCAATACAATAAATATACCGGCTAATCTGTGGATGTAGCCGGTATATATTAAATCAAAATTATACTTTATCAGAAGTTTGCCGTCCAAATACAAAATCACTCAGCAAACTCGAATTTATAATACTATGTAACACTAAAATTTTTAATTCGCATCTTCCTCGCAGAGCTTCTTTGCGAATTCGCATATGTCACGAGTAGAATTCGGTTTTGCGATGAGATCTATAGCCTCGCACATAACCTCTGTGCGGCGTGGATTTGTGAAAAGCTGGTATACAACCTCATCAAGTGGGCTTGTCGTAGTGACAGCCATTGCAACACCGTTGTTCGTGAGAAACTCGGTATTTCGGTCCTCCTGCCCCGGGATCGGGTCAACGATTACCATAGGCAGCCGCTTTGCCATTGCCTCCGAGGTCGTAAGTCCGCCCGGCTTCGATATGATGCAGTCGGCGGCATCCATTAACTTGTCAACGTAATCAACATAACCGAGATTAAGCAAGCGTTTTTTAGTTTTAAGTCCGTCAATGCGTGCTTTCAATGTATGATTGTTTCCGCACACAGTAATTATCTGAAAATCATAGGGGACTCCGTCGAGCGCCAGGACCGTACTATCAATATTTCCATAACCCATGCCGCCGCCCATTAGGAGCACGGTACGCTTGTTTATATCAAGCCCCAGCTCGGCACGCGCTTGCTCTTTGGTCCGTGTGTTATCCGAGAATTTCGGATGTATCGGTATACCAAGAGGGAGCACCTGCTCTTCTTTAAACCCCTTCTTGAGTGCCTGAATGAGAAGCTGTTCGTTCGGCGTTACCACATAATCGAGATTACATCCCTCTTCCCAATACGGATGGAACATAAAATCGGTGAGAATACCGATAGTTTTCGCACGAAGTTTGCCTTTTTTCTTCATAACATCAAGAATTATGGCAGGGAAAATATGTGTACAGATTATAACATCCGGAGCGTAATCCGAAATATATTTTGCGAGTTTTTTACTCATGATATTGCCCGTAGCACGAGTCGGAGAATGCTCGCTTGAGGATTTACTGCGTTTTTCGGCAAGACGGTATCCACCCTTATAAACAAGCTTTGCATTGTTTGCCATGAGCATATATCCCTTTGATACTGTTTCACCGAGGGCATGATTAAGATATTCCAAAGTATCAAGCATCTGCGCCTGGCATCCAATTGATTCAAGGTATGCACAAAGCGCCCTTGCTGTCGAATTGTGCCCCTGACCTGCGGTGACTGATAAAACAAGTACTTTCATTTAGTTCCTCCAAAATCAGATTCAAGCAAAGCCTTAAAATCGGTGGCTTCGCAAATATT